>CAYGYC010000108.1:0-12484 GCA_964353755.1 uncultured archaeon
TTATCGGAATTTTCTTCGGAATGTTATTACCACCCTGGCTTTTAAGTATAGGCGGTGTTCCAACTGTGATAATTACGCTAGGAATTCTTTCAGTAATCGGAATGAGCTTCTTTCTTATCTTTATCAAGGAAAAGCCTGCAAAACCGCCAGGCCCTGCTGCAATTGAAAAGAAAACATTTGTATGGGAAGGCATCAAAGGCCTTCTTCGGAATCGCACCTTCCTAATTCTCATGGTCCTATTTTTGATTGGAATTGGTGCTTTTAATGCCATTTCCACTTTTATTGTCCCCCTTGTCGGTCTCAGAGGCGATGCGGGTCTTATTGGCGCCCTTATCGTTGTTGGAGGAATTGTTGGAGCCTTTGTCATATCGTGGTTCTCAGACAAGTATCGGAAACGGAAAATCTTCATTATTCTCGCGTTAGGAGCTTCTATCCCGCTGTTATTCGGTATTACCTTCATTACCCCATTTCCGCTATTATTAATAATAGCACTGATGTTAGGATTTTTCCTTATGAGCACGTTACCAATTGGATTAGAATTCGCGGCAGAGCAAACAGCCCCAATTCCCGAGGGTACTTCTAATGGAATCTTAATTATGATGGGGCAAATTGGTGGGATTGTTTTCATCCTATCCTTTCTTGATTTTACCGCTGAGACATTTTACATACCAATGATCATCCTTGGAGTCCTTTCTATAATTGCATTTATAGTATGCCTAATCTTGAGAGAGCGCCCATTAGCAGAAAAACCGACCTAAAACGATCAAAAATTCATCATTCTCCCTTTTTTTTATCAAAAAGCAAATGAAATCTTTAACTTTTTTATCCAATTGTTAATTCTTATCCAATTTCTTATCCAACTTTTAATTTTCTTATCCAATTATGACACTGTTTAAGTAAAACGATATGGACCGATTTTGAAGAGATAATGACAGAATAAACCAATATTTTTTTTCGGTTATTGTTAGAGGTTTGACCTTTTTTGGGTCTAAATTACAAAGACTTTAATCCTGATCCTTTTTCATATCATGCCTAATTCTGAAAGAGATTACTAACAAAAAAGTTGAAATAGAATAATTAATAATTACTAGACCTAAAAGAAGAGAAAACAGAAGAATATTCAATTATCAAGGTTTTTTTAGATGGCTTTGTTGGAGAAAGTAGTTGGACGATTCAGTTTTTTTATAACAATAATGATTGAACAGAAAGCGGCCAAGACAAAGAATAATTGAAAGCCGGGAATAGAGGAAGTGTCGGGTTGCTTAGGAGGAATGAAGGCGTATTTGATAAGATTGACTTTACAATCTGAGAAACTTGAACCTATATAGCCTACAATGTAGATATCAGAACCTTTGACAGCCAGACTTTCGCCATTCTCATATAGAGATTTATTCCAGAAGAGCGACCAGGGTTGATTTCCATCAAGGTCATATTTCACGAGAAATATATCCCGCGTTGCTCCAGTACTAAGACTTGTAGTATATCCCGTAAGATAGAGATTGGTCCCCTCTCGTTTGATATCATAGACATATTCATCTTTGGGCATGCTCCAAAGTCGTAGCCAAAGAACACCACCCGTCGAATTGAGTTTCAACAGAAAAACGTCCTTGTCTCCAAATAAAAAACTCTGGGAATATCCTGTGAAATAAACATTGCCCGAATCGTCCGCTACAACAGCCATCCCCCATTCATATGAAACCCAATCAAACTCTTTTGCCCATTGAAGATCTCCCGAGGAATTATATTTCACTACAATTGCTAATACTCCTGCAGCTCTCTCTCCCGCAATATAGATATTATCTGCGTTATCAACCGTGATCCCATATCCTTGCTCTTCACTACTTATACCATACGTTGCATTCCATATCTCCTTTCCAGAGGTAGAATTAAATTTCGCAATGAACATTTGGTTATCCAACACCACAAAATTTGCAATCCCTCCTATAATGACATTACTCTCACTATCTATTGCAATATCGGTGGCTTCATCATAATAAGATGGTCTGCCCCAGCTTATATTCCAAATCCGGTTGCCTACAGCGTTGTATTTAACAATTAATGCATCATAGCTACTACCATAGGTCTCATCAATGTATCCACATAAATAAACGTTATTATCGCTATCAATAGCAATGCCGCCACCCCCATCATTACCGGTAGTTCCGAATGTCCGATTCCACAATTGATTTCCTGAAGGGCTATACTTTATCACTAAAGCATCAACACCTCCTACGCCGAAACTGAGGGTTCTTCCCGCGACATAGGTATTATTGTCTTTATCTATCGCAACATCATGACCAAACTCTCTCACAGGACCACCCCAAGTTCGATTCCACTGTTGAACAGGTAAAGAACAGTCGTTTTCCGCCTGAATCACAGTTTTCCAATCGACTTGAGCTACGGAGCTTATTGTTGTAGCTGAATTATTATAGGTTATCCCGGAAAGTGTCGCAAATATCAAAAACTGTAATAGAATTAAGGAAAAAATTCTCCTTTTATTAGATTTCTTCGGTTTATGAGTAGTTTTGACCATTCTAAACACCTATTTTTTGAAATTATATTTTATAAACAATTGAATAATATCTTTTTTTCTTTTTGGTTAAATGAAATTCACGCGTATTTATTCTCCTTTTTTTTCTATTGGACTAGGATTAATTACGCCCAGTTGATGAAGGCGGGCAATTTCTTTGTGGGAATACCCGAGTGACTGTAGAATTTCATCGGTATGTTCCCCGTAACCAGGAGCGCGAAAGCGAATGGAACCGGGCGTCTGCGAGAGTTTGAAAGGCATTCCTAGATATTTTAAAGTCCCCAATCGGGCATCCTCAAAATCAATTAACATTTCTCGTGCTTGAATCTGCGGATCACGAATCAGCTCATCAAGCTCATAAATTGGGGTAATACAAATATCCAGTTTTTTGGATAATTCGAACCATTCATCGCGCGTCTTCGTTAAAAAAGATTTTCTCAATATCTCGGTTATTTCTTTCTTAGATTCCTCCGATGGCTGTTGGGATTCAATTAAATCATTCCGATTAATCACGTTGCACAGATTCTGCCAAAACTTTTGCTCCAGAGCCCCAACGGCAATGAATTTATGGTCCTTTGTCTGATAAATTCCATATCCCGGTCTCCCTCCTGCTAAACGTTCCGCACTGCGTTTAGGTAATTTCCCCGATGCCATGTAGCGTGAATATGCGTAGATCAGCCAGCTCATTGCCCCATCAAGCATTGCCACATCAATATATTGCCCCTTATCCGTCTTGTTTCTCGCTATGATTGCCATCAGGATCGCAATCGCGGCATTCAAAGCCCCCCCTCCAATATCTGCCACTTGTACGCCCATCAACTCAGGACCCTCCGGTTTCCCGGTTAGACTAGATACTCCCGCCAACCCCAGATAATTCACGTCATGTCCCGGGAGATCCTTGTAGGGACCGTTCTGCCCAAACCCGGTCAGGGAGCAATAAATAATCCGGGGATTAATTTTGGTAAGGGTGTCATAATCGATGTGGAGTTTTTTCACTACGCCCGGGCGGAATGTCTCCAAGATCACATCCGCGGTCTTGGCGAGTTTATAAAAAATCTCTTGTGCTTCGGGAGCTTTTAAATCGAGAATCATCGATTGCTTATTTCGATTTAGCGCCACAAAAGCGGCACTTTCCTTATATTCTCCTTTCAAAAGATGCGGCTCCCGCCAGCGTAAATAATCCCCTTGCAAAGGGTCCTCAATTTTAATGACTTCAGCCCCAAAATCTGCTAGCAACATGGTGGCAAATGGTCCTGGTAAAAGCCGCGATAAATCTAAAACCCGAATTCCTTCCAAAGGTAGTGTCATAGAGAATACTTCTCTGCTCTTCTTTTTTAAGCCTTTGTTCCCCATGGGAATGGGTAAAAAAATGTTAGTATAAAAGGAGATTACGGCGTTTTCAAATCTAGTTCTTTAGGTTTTTTTTCATATAAGGGAAAGACCATGAAAATAGTCCCGGCTATGAGTAAGACAAAGCCTAAGATGGGGCAAACGATGAAGAAAGCATCGCTTCCATACAGAACAGTAACGGTGAAGATTATCATAGTACCCACTGCACCGGAGGTATTCATGAAAATCGCATTGACTCCCATATAGGATGCTTCCTGATCTTTGCGAATAATATCTAACAGAATCCCCATGGGAAATACAAAAATGGCACTGAGACCGATTGCCAATAACGAAACAAAGACGATTCCCTGAAATACAACGGGGAAAGCCACTGACCATCGCGTATAATAGATAAGAGTTCCCAGTGGGAATATAATTGCTAAATACAAGAGGGCAAACGTCATGACCCGTTGCTTGCCCCATTGATCGCCTTTCCTAATATACACAAAAAAGAACACACCTAGAATACATAAGAGCACAAGAGCCATCATTCCGAATTCGGTCGCGGATTCCAATCCAAAGATAGCCGCGGCAATAGCAGGAAGAGCCGCTAAAACGAGGTTAAATGACAGGTTCCAGCAAAATTGGGCAGATTCAAAGATTAAGAACTTTCTATTTTTCAAAATTTCTCTGTATGGGATTTTTTCTTTACCTGCCGTTTTTGCGCCCAGGGGCGGTTCCTTTATGGTGAAGACCGTCACCAGCGCCGAACCTAGCAAAATTAAGCCATACACGAGACAGACCATGACCCAAGACTTAGTCAATTCGTAAA
The DNA here is from genome assembly GCA_964353755.1 of uncultured archaeon. Lineage (GTDB taxonomy): Archaea > Asgardarchaeota > Lokiarchaeia > Helarchaeales > HEL-GB-A > CAYGYC01. The sequence continues at coordinate 4,692 of CAYGYC010000108.1, forward strand.
CGACCCACGGGAGAACGAATCCCACCGCTGCCCCTAATCCCATCATTAAATTGAATAAACCTGACATTTTCAATCGGTTTTCAGGGGTCGTAATATCCGCCATAAGCCCCGCATATGGGATATAGAAAAAATTCACAAAAACGGAATAAAGCAGATAGACGATGATGAGATACATCGTCGCCGATTCGAAGGTTGAAAATAATTCGCGCCCGAAGGGGATGGTGAGCATGACAAAGGAAAATGCCACCAGCGGCGCAAAAATGAGCATCCAAATGCGGCGGCGCCCAAATCTAGACCGGGTACGATCACTCAAATGACCCGCCAGCGGCGCTAAAACGATCCCGACCAGTAACCCAATTGTAATGAGTAGATAACGAATGGAATCCCCTTGAATGGGGAATCCTAGCCCTCCTTCGGCAATAGAATACGTGAAAAAGTGAAAGAGAAAGGTCGGTGGAAAACTAAACAGCAAGTTCATTCCAAAATTAGTTAGTGCATAGGTTAAAATATTCTGCTGCTTTTGAATCGGTTCTTTGCCTTCCAATTTGTATCACTCTTCTTTCTTTCGTTAATTTTCAAATGATGATATTTGAGAAGAGAATTGGAATATAAGAATTTTATTTCATTCTTCAATTTGGATATTGCATAGTAAAAAAATTGAAACCTTATCCAAACTAATCCCCAAGCCGAAAAAGGATATCAGCCCAAAAAAGCTTGCGCAAGAATAAGCCCATTTCATTTTCCCTCTTTTTTTATCCAGTTTAATGAAAACGTATTCCCTTTCAACCTGATTTCATTCTGGAACTTGGATACTGCATGGGAAGACCGCTACATTGGCCATCTCGCCATGGATTTCACGCAATCGGGCGATTATTTCATCCCACTCTCTTGAAAAAATAGTCGATTCTGGGTAGAAATGGTGAATATCAGCTTCATTGAGATTTGGGGAAAAAAAGGCAAACCGTCTTTTCATGAAAATCGCCTTCCAAATAACATGATTTTCCCATTTTTGATATAATTTTGCCCCTGGCTCGGACATGAGCGAATGATATCCGCGTCCTTCATACGACGACGAGGTGAATAAAATTGTCGCCTCGCGTTTTAAAAACTTCTTCGAGGCCAGAATAAAATTAAAGCCTTTCATGGATTGATCCATTTCTGTATCTTCCGGATAAAGGTTAAAAACTCCAATATCGATTCCAGGTTCAGGAACCTTCGTACCATATACCTGCTTTCCGAGTTCCATGGCTTTTCGGTGGGCTTCAATATAATGCCCGGCAAAAATGCCAGCAATGCCGCCCCGCATAGTCAGCACCACATTAATGCTGAAATCGAGCCCTACCCTTTGGACAGTATCCTCAATATCTTCCCGCATTTTGGTCACATATCCCAGACCGCCTCCCCCTTCGAGACCGAATTTGTGATTGGCAACAAGCGTTTCAATGCCGCTCACACCCGGTAATACCATCTTTGCCCCACCACCATACCCCCCCAAGGGGTGTGGTATTACTCCGCCAAGGGCGATTTTCACCTCTGCCTCATGATACGTTTTGTTTACATGGATGGGTGTTCCTCTTTTGGTAACTCCGAGGTCAATCAAGTTTTCATAGGGATGATGATTCTGAATATTCATCGTATTTACAATGGATTCCCCAAGTTTTTTGATCATATCGTCTCGGATCATGGGCCGATGAGCCCCTATTGCCAAAATAATCCGCATATTCCCTTTCGAAATCCCTGCTTTTTCTAACTCCTCTATAACGAAGGGTAAAATTCGAGAGGCAGGAGTTAACCGCGAAATATCGTCCACGATCACTGCCGCTGTTCTTTTCCCCTTCGCAATTTCAAATAACCTCTTAGTCCCAATTGGATTCATCAGCGCTTCTTTCACTTGATTACTGGAAATATCTGGTGCATCTCGGATCGGACATAATTGCACATTCCAGGTATCGGGAAAGGTCAGCACAAAATCCTTAGTTTCCGCCCAAGCTGCCCATGGAATTTTTACTTCGACCATAACTAGTAATTGTTTAAATTTACATTTAAATCGATTTCGTCCTATGGAATGACCCGAAAAAAAGTAAATAGGCAGCTTAAGATTACGGAATTTGTAAAAAGAAAGAGTAAAAAAAAGAGTTCAATAAATTAAAGTGGTTTAAGGGCTTTTACTTTTATACTTACAATTCGTTTGAAAATCTCTTCAGGGTTATCATTGATCTGTTCTTTAATTTGTTGTGAAATCTCGGGAGTTAACTTAATATTACTATATAATTCGCGTGCAGTTCTCTTAGATTCGATTCTGACGTCGGTAAATCCGGCATCGGTAATTTTTTGAAGGTAATCTTCTTCCTGAAGAGCTCCGGCTATACACCCTGTCCACGCCTCTAAATTGTGCTTGATCGATTCGGGCAATTCTCCATTGAGAACGATATCCGAGATTGCTAATCGTCCACCGGGTTTTAAAACTCTAAAAACTTCTTGAAAGACCCTGGCTTTATCCGGACTCAAATTTATTACGCAATTCGAGATGGCTGCATCAATTGAATTATCAGGTAACGGGATCTTTTCAATTTCACCTAATTTAAATTCAACATTCGATAATCCCAGTTTTTTGGCACTGGCATTTGCCCGTTGAATCATTTCCGGCGTCATATCTAAGCCGATTGCTTTTCCCGTTGGGCCTACTTTTTCAGCCGCAATTAATACATCTATGCCCCCGCCAGATCCTAAATCTAAAACACTTTCTCCTGGATTCAATTCTGCAATGGCGGTAGGATTGCCACATCCAAAAGAAACTTCAGTAACATCCTTTGGGACATTCTGCAAATCTTGTTCGGTATATCCAAGATGCTCCAGCGATAATGGATTCACTGAGAGGTCATCTGAACTAGGAGGACCGCAACAAGTAGATGGCGCATTGGATACCAATGAGGCATAACGTTTTTTGACATAGTCCTTGATTTCTTGTTGGCTTTGAGGAAGTTCAGCTGATTTTGCAGAACTATGAGTAGAACAACCACAATTACAACTAATATCTGTAGGTTCAACCTTGTTCGGGGGTTCTTCCAAGATTTTCTTCAGAAATTCCTCCGTATTCGAATAGGAGCAACAACTTGCTGTAGAAATAGGTTTCTCTTCTGTTTTCTTCTTTTTATTCTTATTAATAACCATTTTATCACTTCCTAACCAATCCAAATCAAATTTTACTTTTTAAATAAATCATCCACCATAGGTCCTAAGAAATTTTTTACCATATCCGCAAAGTAATCCGCTTTGATTAACATTAAACAGGATGAACTCTTCTTATTACCTGCCATACTTACTAACACTAGCTTATCGCCTACTTGAATGCTGAGCTGATCCCTTAGTTCTTTAGGTAACAATAATTGTCCTTTAGAATCAATTGTAACGACGGATTCTACTTTACAACAACTGAAACCTTTGGAGGACTCACAACATGGATTTTGATCCTTTTTTTCAACCATACTTATCTGATACTTTTCTGCATACTTAAACTTTTCCGAAAAATCAGAAAATTCAGAAAAGCCGTAAAAACTAAAAATGAGTTCATATTTACGATTTTATAATTTCAACAAAGTTCTTATAGGCCTCGTCCCAATCCGTTGGATCTTGCGGAAATAGAGTTTGAATATCAAAGGAATTTCGCACAATTTTACGTATCTCAGAAAATTTCATATTTTTATTCTGGCTGACCGCTTGAAGAAGTAGGTTTCCTATAGTTGTGGCCTCAATAGGACCTGCCTTGACTTCTAAGTTTGTAGAATTCGCGGCAAACTGGGATAATAACTGGTTTTGAGACCCCCCGCCAATAATATGGAGGGTTTTAAACGATTTATTCAAGAGTTTCTGAAGTAAGCCGTAAATGTATTTATATTTCATCGCAAGGCTTTCTAAAATACAGCGGGTAATTTCCCCTACTGAAGTTGGAATCGCTTGGTGGGTAATTTTACAGAACTGGTGAATAGCGTCGATCATATTCTCCGGATTTAAAAACATCGGGTGATCGGGATCGATGAAATAGTGAAAGGGTTTGGTCTGAAGCGCTTCTTTATTGAGTTGTTCATATGAATACTGATTTGGGTTTGTATCCCATAGTTTTTTGACTTCAGATAATATCCATAAACCGGAAATATTTTTGAGGAACCGAATAGTACCAAATACTCCCCCTTCATTTGTGAAATTACTTTGTAAAGATTCTTCTGAAACTAAAGGTGCTGAAAGTTCTGCTCCCATTAAAGACCAAGTTCCCGAGCTGATATAGATGAAGTCCTTGTGGGTCGCTGGAACTGCCGCTATGGCAGCCGCCGTGTCATGTGCTGCCGGTGTAATGACTTGTACATCTTTTAAGCCTACTTCTCGCGCTATATTTGGTAATAAAGGGCCTAGCACGGTAGAGGGATGAATTATTTCTGGAAAAATTGCAGGGTTCAGTCCGAGCTTCTTAATTAAATAGACGGACCAATTGTTTTCTTTGAGATCATATAACTGGGACGTTGTAGCTAGTGTATATTCACAGGCGATACGTCGCGTCAGCAGATAATGAAAAAAATCGGCAATCATCAAAAATTTATTAGCAATCTTCAAAGCAGGGGCATCATCGCGAACCATAGAAAACAATTGAAAAAGTGAATTAATAGGCATGAATTGGATTCCGGTCCTGTGATATATTTCCTCTTGCGAAATTTTTTTGAAAGTTTCTACAAAAATATTATTTGTGCGTTTATCGCGATAATGATATGGATTCGAGACCAGTTCTCCTCTGGCATCTAAAAGGGCGAAATCTACCCCCCATGAATCAATCCCCAGCCCGAGTAACTCTCCCTCCCTTTCGGTGGAGTACATTTTACAGGCTTGCTTAATTTCATTAAAAAAGTGTAATACATCCCATTGCAGAGAATCCAGAACTCTAGTCCCTCCCGTTACAAATCGATATTCCCTTAAAAGCGCCAGCTTCCCTGCCTCGAGCTTGCTTTCAATGGCTCGGGCTGATTGTGCCCCAAAATCGAAGGCTATATAATTCTGAGCATCCATCTCACTGATTCTCCATCTAATTTCATCAATATCTTGTTGATTAAACCCATCTAAAAAGGATTTAGGATTGTTGATAAAAATAAATCCCGACTGTTTTGCGTGAAATTTATTTACTTCTTTCTTAAATATTTATTAGAGATTATCAGTATAATAGTTACAATTCTCATTTCCCACTAATTTAAACCAGGGGATATACAAATTGGCCATATCCAATGAAATTATTTCGATTCAGAAAACTATGATGAATCAGGCAACAGACTATGCGCGCTATATTACAGCTCGATTAGGCGATAAAATTGCCTTAATTATATTATTTGGGAGCCTAACTAAAAATAATGTGACTAATAATAGTGACATTGATATTTTAGTGATACATTTTGGGGATATTGGATTTGAAAAGCAATTAGCCGCTGAAACTTTTAACTTCATGGTAAAAACCGGTGCTCCTATTGAATATCTTTCCTATGGCTATTTTGAAGTAAAAAATGATCCCACTTATTTTGTGAAGTATAATATGGATAATGGGGTAAAATTGTATATGATGGATCTAGATGACTTAAAAAAGAAAGAAATAGAGGGTTATATCAAGTTATCAAGCACATTTGAAGAATCTGCCAGAGTTTGTTTTAATCAAAATTATATTAGAGCCGCAATTGATTTAGGGTACAATGCAATCGAATTAAAAGTTAAAGCTCTTTTATTAAAAATACTTAAAGATCTTCCCGGAACCCATGGTGGTTTGGTTTCAAAATTTGGAGAACATTATATTCAAACTAAAAAAATTCCTAAGGAGATTGGCCATAAATTAAATGAAGCACTATCACTCCGCAATAAGGCACGATATGATCCTCAAGCTAAACTTGTAAACGATGATTGGAATTTAATTTCATTATTAAATACTGAACTACTAAAAGTTTTAGGATAATATTCTATTTCTTTTTCTTAAAGTACATATTTTATATAGATTTTATCGCAAAAAATGGTCTCATTAACTGGATTAATGAAATTATATGGTTAAATACCATAAAAATGCCCAAAGCACGCCTAAAAACACTTGACCGATACCACAGCCTAAAACTAAACTATCATGATGTCGGAGTCCGTATTGGATCCAAAGCACGGCCAGAAAAACTGCGGCAATTAACAATACAATATAAATCCATAACATTAAAAATTATAAAACAAATCTAAGAATAAATGTGTTTCCTTCGTTAGGGGCAGTGTAAAAATGCGGATATTGTTCTTGTGCGCTCATGCAGATGATGCAGAATTCTGTTGTGGAAATACTGAAGTGATTTTAACCAAAAAGAATGATGAACTATTTATTGCTTGCATGACTGGGGATGAATACGGAACATTTCGTCCAGAATTCAAAGGAAAACGAATTGCGCGAATCCGAAAAAGAGAGATGGAACGCGTTGTAAAGAAATTAGGGGCGCAATTAACGTGGATTGGCTTTTTTGATGGATATTTACCCTTCAATCGCCGGAGTTTTAATGCCTTAAAAAGCTACATTCTTCAAATAAAGCCGCAGCTTATTTTTGCTCCAGAACCTCTCTTCACGTTGGATTTTCATACGGATCATGTTACAACAGGAAAATTAATTTATCTCGTTTTGAAAGGCCTGAAGAAGCCTCCCCCGCTGTTATATTTCCATTCGTTTAAACCAAATTATTATGTTCCTTGCACAGAACGAACAGCCGCGCTGGAGAACCTCTCCTGCCATGTCTCTCAAGGAATGGATAGGAAGCAAACGCACCGCGGCTTGGCAATATACCAACTTCTTTATGGCTTTCACACGCCGAACCACTGGCTCGCCGAAGGCTTTCGCCTCATTCGGTTTAAGCCCGCGGAAGGGTCTGCCTCGCTTCTGCGCAAATTCATGTTGTGGTTCAGCATAGCGATCAATAAGTTCCTCTTACCGGGGAGAGATCACTATCGCCCCACGCCTAAAGAATTAGGGCTTATAGAGAAGGTTTTCCATTGAACGTTTTTAAAACAATAATTTTCATTCTTGCGATCATTCTTGGGATTATCCTCCAACTTTTAGTTTATCTCATTGAGCCGTTCAGTGAAAATGGGGCATTTCTTCAGGGATTATATACCAATTTATTCTACATTCCGATGCTTCTTATTTTAATAACTTTTCCCCGCCCAACTTCGGTAAAAGGGCAAATTTTGGCTCTTAATATTCTAGTTCTCGGTCTGGTCCTCGCTTCGATGAATATCGATTATCAAGTTCTGCGTATTTTCACACTTCCTGAGACAATTCCCCCCGGAGCTTATCGGAACCTATGTCTGGGACAAAACCTATAATTTATATTGGGTCGCTTGGATGTTCCAACTGGGTATGGTTTTCTTAATCTTTGCACTCATCTATCGGTTCACCAAAAATGATACCTGGACTGCGGTACGGATTGGGATGGTAGGGCCCTTGATGTCGTTTATTTCTTTTGAGGATATCATTTATTATCCCATGCATGGAGAATCGCCCTTCGGGAAAATCTGGGATTGGTTACCGCAGCACAATATCTATTTTGGCCGCCCCGTGAATACGGTCGAGTTAATTGGGATTGTTAGCATTGGCATGGCTATCATTTTTTTATTCCTGGTAGGGTTTGCGATAAAAAAGAAAGCGCCAGAAGAAGATTTCAAATCATTTTCGAATTTAACTGAAAAACATAGATTTCAATGGATTTTCCCATTGACTATCGGTGTCTTTTGTGGATTTGTACTCCTGT
>CAYGYC010000109.1:0-12475 GCA_964353755.1 uncultured archaeon
GCCTTTCCTCCGAATCATAAGGTGCTTCCGGCTGATTATAAAAGCATTGGTCAACCCGTCCTCATCCCCGGATCAATGGGTACTGCTTCCTATCTCCTAGTGGGAACGGAAAAGGCAATGGAACTCTCCTTTGGGAGCACCGCCCACGGAGCGGGGCGTTCTATGTCTAGAACCGCGGCAATCAAGAGGTATTGGGGCGACACCATAAAAAAAGAATTAGGAGAGCAAGGCATTCTTGTTAAAGCTGCCTCTAAAAAAGTCCTAAGTGAAGAAGCCCCAGGCGCTTATAAAGACATCGATTCCATAGCCAAAGTCAGCAACGACCTCGGAATCGCTACGTTGGTTGTACGATTAAAGCCCCTTGGCGTCACCAAAGGCTAATCTTTTTCTATTTTCCTTTTTTTTGCCATCCCGCTTTTTTAAAGTATTTTTCATACATCTCATTTTTAAAAATAACAAAATAATATTTAATAACTTAATATGACAACTCATAACTATTAATTGTGAGCGAACCGATGATGAGCCAAAACAGCGAAATCCCGGTTATCCAACCTTCGGCTGAAACGAAAAGCTGGTTTAATAGAAAGAATATCATCATTCTTTCAGTCATTATAATCTTTATTGTAATTTTAGCAATTATAGCTTTCTCGGGAACTAATATAGGCGATATTTTTATTGGTTGGACCAAAGATTACCACACAATGTTTGGAGCACTCGGCGTTTATTTAATTATCTTTTTAATTAGTACCTTTGCAAATATGACAATCCTATTTCCCATTCCATATGCACTTGCTTTGGTGTTTTTAGGAACACAAATTGCGACCAATCCAGAATATGCTGATATAAATATCTGGTTATTAGGGATTGTTGCAGGAAGCGGGGCAGCAATTGGTGAAATTACTGCATATTATCTAGGGAAAGGAAGTGCAAAGTTGATGGAATCCAAAGAGAGTGAATCAATAAAAAAAATGAAGGAACGAATTAAACGAGGTTACGCAGTCCCCTTAATGTTTTTATGTGCGGCGACCTTTATTCCTGATGACCCATTATTAATACTTTTAGGTTATGCATCTTATCCACTATGGAAAATGCTTGTCACCTATTTTTTTGGGAAAATAACATTGTGTATAAGTACAATTTATTTGACCATTTTAGCCATAAATGTTCCATTGATCCAGGATTTCTTCTGGATATTAGGGATACCTATCGAAGGCCAACCGCCAATAAATCCTTGGATTTCTTTCGTCGGATGGGTGGGCGTCCTACTGCTATTCGTTTTAATTTTCTTTGTAGATTGGGGGTCTAAATTTAAAAGGCTATATGGAAAATTATTTAAAAGTGCAGACGACCAAAATCTTGTTAAAACGAATATGTTACCATTTTCGGAAGGGTTCCAAACTGTTTTAAAAAATTAGGACAAAATTAGACAACTGCAAATATTATGCCATTTTAAAGTAACGGTTTAAAGTAACGGTTTATTCACCGGTATTTATATTTTTTAAAGGAGCGTATGAGTATTGGATGAATTAACAAACAGATTAAAGGGAAAGAAGCATCAGGAAGAAGTGATTGACCCAAAAAAGAAAGGTAAAATAATGGATATGCATGCAACTGGCGAGGAGATTAATTACATCCGCTGTGACCTATGCAGTGAACGATTTCCGGCGAGCGCGTTACAGGAATATAATGGAGTGTATTACTGTGCGGGCTGTATTGAAAAAGCGAAAACGATGAAGAATGAAGAACCGTCAGAAGAAACTGAAGATGCTGAAGGCTTTTTAGAGCGTAACGAAGAAAGTAAAGAACCAGCAGAAGATGCTGAAGGCTTTTTAGAGCGTAACGAAGAATAACACCCTTTTTTTAATTATTATGATTTTTACTATTCTTGATTGCTACACCGATGAACCGGCTGGGCTAGGTGTTCCCCCGTATATTGGCACTTATCCTCGTTATATCGCAGGGGCAATTCTCGAATCCAAAAATGATGTATTTTACTTAACCATAGATGATTTGCGATTCTATTCTGCCCGCAGGGCCTCTTTTCAGAATCAAGCCAGTGTCCTTACCCAAATCCAACAAGAGAAAACCCAGTTAAAAACGAATATTAAACTTAAAAATTTATCAAAAAATCTCCAGAATATAGAGAAAATCCTTAAAAAAACGGAGATTTTAATCGTCATCGCGGGAATCCATACTCCCGGGAAATATCTCTCTGCCCTGCCAGGGACTACGAAGGAAGTTAGCGCCTTATTAAATAAAATCAATTATTCTGGCTTTACCATTCTTACCGGACCGGCGGCGCATCTCGGCTCGGGGCTCTGGGGCGGTAAGCTGGCCCGAGAAATTAGCCGCGATTTCCACTATTTTGATCTCATCGTGAAAGATCTCGAATTTAAACTTCCTGAACTCTTAGAAAATCGGTTCGCGACTGATCCAGATAAGTTACATACTTATGACGATCTAAAAACCATAGCTATCCGCGGTGCAGTAATTGTCAAACAGCACCCGACCTATCCTGATTTTATCATTGCCGAAATCGAAACGAGTAAAGGGTGTCCGAGAACGCGGGGCTGTAGCTTTTGCACGGAACCTCTCAAAGCCAAAACCCTTGAACGGCGATCGGTTAAAGATATCTTAGCCGAAATTAAGGCCTTAAATGGGGTGGGCATTAAAAATTTCCGATTGGGCAAGCAGAGCTGCTTCTATTCCTACGGTTCGGCGGCAGATATTGAGAAATTATTACGCAATGCAAGAGATTATGCCGAAGTGTTGCATATCGATAACGTGAATCCCGTTGCCGTTACCGAGGAAAAAACAAAACTGATCGCTCAGTACTGCACGGAGGGCAATATCGCGGCATTTGGGGTGGAGAGTTTCGATCCCATTGTGTTCAAAGCCAATAATTTGAATGCGGATCCCGAAACGACTATGAACGCCATAAGAATCCTCAATAAATACGGCGCAGACCGGGGTCCTAACGGCCTGCCCAAATTCTTGCCTGGTATTAATATTCTCTTTGGCTTGATCAACGAAAGCAAAAAGACCCACGAAGAAAACATGCACTGGCTTACGAAAATCGTGGAGGAAGGGCTCCTGATTCGCCGAATAAATATCCGCGAGGTTGTCATTTTCCCCGGCACGGATCTCCATGAGAAATGCGGAGATAAATTTCTCCGAAAAAATCGGAAGTATTACTGGAAATGGCGGAATGATATCCGCCAACAGATTGATGTCCCCATGTTACAAAGACTCCTACCTATTGGATCTCTCCTACGATCCGTCAGAACTGAACTTTACGATGGTAATACCACCTTTGGGCGCCAAATAGGGACCTATCCGCTCGTTGTCGGGGTGAAAAAACGGATAGATTTAGATCAATATCACACCGTCAAAATTACAGGGCATATGTTTCGTAGTGTCGTGGCTGAGCCGATGGATTCTTACGAATTTTGAAACAAAATCTGAAAAATAAGGTGTAATCAGAAATCTCTTGGTAAATTAAAAATTAATGCCAAGGAGATTGGTATCTTGGGAGCCGCACAAATCATTTTATATTTATCGCCCCTAGTTTACTTGGTGAAAGATGTTAAACAAGATTAAAGCGGGAATTGTCAATTTGGCTCTGAAGTTCATTTCCGTCAAAGGGAAACTATCCTATATGTTTCTCGAGACATTTCCCAAAAATGTGCGACCCATTGTTATTCTCCCTGCAGTCAACACCGTTATGCGATATATCGTCCATAAATTGAATAAGAAGAGCATACATGGGCTGGTTTGCAATGGAAAATTGAATAATATTGAAGTGTCCGTAATCCAGACGAACATGGGGAGCCCTGGCACCGCAATGATCATGGAAGTCCTCAAAAATTGCCATTGTAAGGCCGCCATTCGGATAGATTTTTGTGGAGGATTAAAAACCACGTTAGTAGGGAGCCGTCCCGTAGAAACAGGGTTGAATATCGGAAGCCTGGTGATTCCAAAGACGGTATTTCTCACGGATGGGACCTCGTTACAATATTTACAAGTAAATGCAAAGCAAATTATAGGCAATCCGTTACTTCATAATCACGCCAGAGATACAGCCGAAACTTGGAAATATCCAACCTTAGAGGGCAAATATTGGGCGGCCGACAGTCCCGAGTCACTTTATACTATCTTTAAAAATAATATCAGAGCGCAGACTCGCCGGGCGCGACCAGATATTCTCTGGAGCTTGGATTGTCTGTTTTGTGAATCTCCGGAAGCAATGAATACCTGGCGATTGCAGGGATGCAATTCCGTCGATATGGAGAGTTGTGCCATATATCTTTTAGGGGCCCTCTACAAGATCCCCACCATCTCGTTGCTTGGGGTTTCCAACATCGTCGACGTTGATGAACTCAATCTAATGAAGGTGAACAAAATCGATCCCGGCATATTCGAATCCTTGGATGAGCTGTATCACCTGTTGGCGAATTGTTTACCGACCGTGCAACAAGAATTGGTGGAGAAAACATAAAAAAAGACCACAAAAAAATACCCTCAATGAGGAAATCAAAAATTTTTTAGGTCCATAAAGTCCTATCAAATGTAATGTTTGATTCGGGTCATTTTTGTTTGTTAGTATTTGCTCAGGGCTCTTGGAAAGAGGGTTATAAAAATAGGTTAAGGAAAAAAATTTCTACCGATTTTCTTGAACTTTTAGAACCAAAATCAGAAGAAGAAGCGAAGCAAATCAGTTGGAATGAAATCGATAAATCCCCTTTATTTGATCCTAAGTTAGAACATGAATGTAGGGTCTGTGAAAATCTGTATAAATTATTTGACGCTAAAAAGGGGGCAAATGAGGGATTGATCTATTTTTCACATAATGTTCCCGATATTGAGGGATTTAAAACCTTTTTTACGCACTTATTTGGTGAAGAAACCATTAAAAAAGTATATTATTTAGAACTTGCCACCGGATCCAAGTAAAACTTGTCCAATATGGACAAAATTGAGCAAAAACAGATGAAATTATCAGAGCTTTTTGCTCTAATCAATAACGATCAATTCAAATTAGGCGTTTTATATGAAATTTCTAGGGAATATACTCTCGCTTATAATTCCTAGAAAAGACGCTCCAAATTGCAATTAGTAAAACTCGCGACCTCAAAAAAAAACGAAAAAAAAGAGGATTAGGGATTCGTGTGATTAACACTTCTCCGTTGAACGATATAGATGAGCGCAAGCAAGCTGAGTAAGAGATAGAACAGTTCAAATCCCGGAATCCCGCCTGGTTCAGATATTTTAATGCCAAACTTGACCAGTGCGAAATCATAGGAACCCGCCCCAAAACTCATGGTACTTCCAAGACAATAGATGGAGCCGTCAGTACTTATCGCTACGCTATAGCATTGATCCTGACCAGTGCCGCCCCATGTGGTGTTCCAAAGTCGCGTGCCATTTGGGGCAAACTTGACCAGCGCGAAATCATCGTAACCCGCCCCAAAACTTTGAGTCCTCCCGCTACAGTAGATGAAAGCTAAATGGATAACTTCTTCTGCCATCTTATTAGCACAACTGCTATGAAAATCGTAATACCGGTTAAAATAACCAAAGGACCAGGTGGCACATTGAAATAGTTTGCTAATAAAATGCCTGATGTCGAACAGATCGCCCCAAATAGAGCGCTTAAGATAAGATATCTGCTTAGAGTAGAACTGATGGTCTTTGCCGCCGCTGCAGGCGTTACTACCAGAAATCCCACTAATAACGTCCCGGTAATTTTTATCCCTATAGATACGGTAAGGGACACTAGCAAGAGATACAGGAGATTTATTCTAGCAACATTAATCCCATTGGAAATAGCGAGTTCTTCCGAAATTAGACCCAAAACAATTTTCTTATAAATCAGCCGCGTTACAAAAAAGACTGTAATTGATATAATAACTCCGATTACTACATCTGATAATCCTACCGTATTGATATTCCCAAAAAGAGCTTCAAGCAAATCTGGTTCGGGTACAATTAATATTCCTATGGCTAAGGCCAGCGTGAATGTCGCACCTACAAGGGTATCAAAAGATAACTTAGTTACTCTTCTTAAGTGCCAGATTGCGACGGTCGATATAAAGAGAAAGGCGAAAGCGCCAAAAAAGGGATTAAAATTAAAAAGAAGCCCTAAAGCTAGTCCTGGAAGCGCCACATGCGATAAGGCATCACCAACGAGCGCCATCTTTTCAAGGACCATAATCGACCCTAAATACCCCGCCGAAAATCCTACTGCAATCCCGACTATTAAACTGAATATTAATACATCCGACATAACAATCACTCCTGTTCTTTACATACGGGTTCTCCATATATCGTGCTCTGCAAAGATTCCTTCATTATTTCCTTTGATTCTCCAAAAAATGTCATGCATTTATTTAAAACCAGCAGACAGTCCGAATATTCTCGAATGATATGTAAATCATGCGATATGATCAGTAAAGTCATTTCATTTTCTTTCGTAAGTTTTTTCAGCATTCGATAAATAGCCTCTTCACTATCTAAATCCACCCCCGTTGTCGGTTCATCAAATAATAAAACATTTGGCTTGTCTATTATAGCCCACGCGATTAATACTCTTCGCAATTGGCCTCCAGATAAAGTACCCAAACTTTTATTCAATACAACTGTGCTATCTAGCCCAACCCAACCGAGTGACTTGTCAATGTTTGAACTACTCCTAAAAGAAAGGAATTCCTTCACTGAGATAGGTATATCACGGACGGATAGGATTTGAGGTACATAACCTATCTTGACTTTACCTTTCCATTCAATTTTCCCACTATACGGTAAAATATTTAGCAAAGTTCTAAATAGCATTGTTTTCCCAGCACCATTGGGTCCAGCTATTGCTAAGATTGCTCCTTTCTCCAGTTTAAAATTTATATTATCCAGGATTACTTGGTTTGATAGCTTTACACTTAAATTGGATACTTCTAAAATGTTATCGTGATGGCTTTCCATAGGTGACATCTCTACTTCTCTAGGCTATAGATTAACGTTTGGAATTTATTAAATCCGCCAATCGAGTCATTTGTATTTCCCGTTGAAATAGGGGATCGTTATTTTTGCTATATACCGTTAAATTCTCTTCAAAGGTTGGTTTATTAGGATTAATATAAAAAATTCCCAATGGAAATCGCTCATGCTCTGTGGCCCGTTTGAATGCTTGTTGCTGATCGTAGGGATCATGTGATTCTTCGAGATAATAGGTATTTTCTTTGTACCATTGGTACGTATTGGTTTGATTATAAGATACACACGGGTGGAACACATCGACCAGGGTATAACCCTTATGAGATATAGCTTCTTTGAAGATTTTAACCGTTAAATCCTGATCTCCGGAATAAGTTCGTGCCACAAATGAAGCATCTAAAGAAATAGCGACCGCCAAAGGATTGAAAGGTTCTAGCACCACTCCGTTTACTTGTACGGGTGTTTTAAAACCGAGAGGACTAGTCGGTGAAGCCTGACCTTTGGTAAGGCCATAGACCATGTTATTGTGAATGATATTGGTAATCGAAGGATTTCGGCGAATAACATGGATGAAATGATTGCCACCTTCGCCATACATGCAGCCATCTCCACTTTCAGCAATTACGGTGAGTTTTGGGTTGCATGCTTTGATAGCAGTTGCAACAGGTAAAGAGCGCCCATGTAAGCCATTAAAGAAGTTCGTTTTAAGATAATGCGGAATTTTGGCGGCTTGCCCTATTCCGGAAACTATCACTAGATCCCGGGGTTCTATCTTTAACTCTACCAACGCCGTTTTAAGCGCTTTGAGAATACCAAAATTCCCACAACCGGGGCACCACGCAATATCAATTTCGCCCATATCAAAAATCGTATTTATCATCATTATCACCTTATTTCAAGAATCCCTCCAGTTTTTCAATAATTTCCTCCACCGAAAAAGGTAATCCATTATATTTAAGAATCGTATTTTCAATTTCAAAGGCGGTTTGAAGTTTAATTAATTGACGAAACTGGGCAGTGGCATTATTTTCAATGATAATAGTCTTCTGCGCCTTTTTCAGGTAAAGATGAGTATCAGGATGTAAAGGATAGACTTGTTTAAAATGGAGTGCCGCAATATCCTTCCTCTCGAGGATTTTCAATGCTTCTTTCACTGAGTAATAGGTCGATCCCCAACAAACTAACAAAATTTTGTAATCGGCAGCCCCAATCAATTCCGGAGGAATTATTTCTTTCTTGATAAGTTCTAACTTCTTTAATCGCTTCTGGACCATTTTAATGCGGATATCATGATCTTCCGTTATGTGCCCTTCTTCATCGTGCTCATCACTATCGACAGCAACCAGCCCCTCGCCGAACCCTGGTATTCCCCGCGGCGACACGCCGGCATCCGTAAATCGATATCGCTTATAGTTTTTCATCGTTTTAATGAATTTTTTATCTACTTTGATTTGCGCCAGATTAAATGGAGCAGATACCACATAAGTAGAATCCAAAAAATACTGATCCGTAAGCAGAAAAACGGGCACTTGATATTTATCCGCCAAATTAAATGCTTTTTGAGTTAAATAAAATCCATCTTGGATGGATCCCGGCGCTAAGATAATACGCGGGAATTCACCATGTCCCGCATGGAGCGCGAATAAAAGGTCCGCTTGTTCAGTTCTTGTAGGTAAGCCCGTTGCAGGACCAGGACGTTGCCCAAGATGGATGACAAGAGGACTTTCAATCATGCCTGCGAGACTTAATCCCTCCACCATGAGCGCAAATCCACCCCCGGAGGTATTCACCATTCCTCGTGCTCCTGCATACCAGGCGCCCAGCGCCATATTGATGGCACTGATTTCATCCTCTGCCTGCTCTGCAATAATATCAAAATCTTTCGATTGCTGCGACAGAAAGATTAAGACTCCTGTCGAAGGGGACATAGGATACGCAGCGATGTAGTTACAGCCACCGGCAATAGCCCCTAACCCAACGGTTTCGACACCGGTAAGAACCAATCCCTCCTTAACCACCGTATTTTTGGAAAGATCCACTGTAATCTTTCCTGACGTTAATAATTTCTCGCCAACATCATAGCCAATTTTTAATGCGTCTTTATTTTTCTGAACGACTTTATCCCCTTTTTTGGAGAACATTTTACTTAAAAATTGATTAATAATGCTCAAATCCGCCCGAAATAAGCCTAATATTACCCCTGAGGCAATAATATTTGCATAAATTTTATCTCCAATTTCAATGGCTAATTTGGTGAAAGGAATCTCTCTATATTTATCAACAAAATCCTCAATTTCACTATCTACACTTTCCTTCTCGCCAATAATAGTTGTTGCTGCAGTAATACGTTTCCGCACATGGTGAATTGCTCCCTTTTTGAGCGGAATAAGCAGATCAATTCTATCGATATAACAATCCACCTCCCGGGAACTTACGCGGATTTCAGTCGAATTAAATCCCCCCCGAATCCGTGACATCACTTCTCGCGTGGCATAGACATAATAGCCCGATTGTTTCAATAAATTAATAAGAAAGTTTTCCACCGTTTGTATTCCTTGCCCAGCTTCACCGCACAACACAATTGAGAAATTATCCTCTTTCATAAACAATCACGTAACTTAACACATCAAGCCTGATTTCTGCCTTATCTAAGCAATCCAGCACCCAATGATTTGATTTTAACCATATAAATACATAGTGGCAATTAAAGTCCTGAAGAACTACCCTATAATAATTTAAGACCATGAAACATAAAATTAAAGTGAATTAAATGGTTTGTACCATTACTTTAAGATTCGTAAATTAGAAGGTTGAAATCAATGAAAATTCTAATCTGTTATCATTCAGAGACTGGAAATACGGAAGCAGTCGCAAAAAGTATGGCTGAAGGACTTGCAGACCAGGAGGTCGTGCTGTTAGCCGCAAGTAAGGTGGACCCTGCGAGTTTATGTAGTTATGATGTTGTATTTCTTGGCACGGGTATCTATGGTGGTGCCATTGGCAAAACCCTTAAAAATCTCATGAGTCAATGCACTGAGTTGCCCCCTAAATTCGTTTTATTTTGCACCCATGCCAATCCGGATCCTGCTATTTATCGGGGTGCCTTCAAAAAAATTGAGAAGCAACTCACCGATAAAAGCTGCCAAATCTGTGCACAATTCCAGTGCATCGGTGAAAATAGAAATCAACAAATCGTTGACATGCTCTTGAAGACAATGCCTACCATGAAACCCGCCCTCGAGGCTTCAAAAGGGCATCCCAATTCCCAAGATCTCGAAAAAGCGAAGGAATTCGCGCACGCTATCATCCAAGAGCTGTAATATCTTTTTGAATTTTTCCTTTTTTGGAGGTTGAAATAATGCTTACTAAAGAATTTGATACCATAAAATTTGAAGAACGAGAGAATGGAGTGAGCATTCTAACGTTCAATCGCCCAGAGCAGTTGAATGCACTCTCCATCCATCTTTTGGAAGAATTTAATGAAATACTGGACGACAGGCTAGAATGGAATTTCGACTGTCGTGTCTTGATAATTACCGGAATGGGAAGATCTTTTTGCGCCGGAATTGATCTTAAGGAAGCTCCTGCCTTGCGCCAATCTAAATCGGAAAAGTATAGCCATCTGCAATTCTTAAACCTGAACGATCCGATAAAAAACAATTTCTATGGGCAAAAATGGGTGTCCAACACCGTACTTAAGATGCGGCGGATCCCGCAACCGATTATTGCTGCCGTCAATGGACCTGCTACTGGCGGTGGCTTTGCCATTGCAATGGCCAGTGACATCCGTATTGCTTCTGAGGATGCGAAATTCAATAATGCATTCATAAAGATTGGGGTTTCTGGGTGCGATCTTGGCAGTTCCTACTTCCTTCCTCGCTTAATTGGACTTTCACGAGCCGCAGAAATTCTTTATACGGGGCGGTTTATTGATGCGGTCGAGGCAGAGCGGATTGGCTTCGTTTCCCGCGTTGTTCCCCCCGATAAGTTACTCGAATCCGCCATCGAATTAGCTGAGGAAATGCTCCTAACGAAATCCCCTTTAGGTTTAAGACTGACTAAGGAAGGAATCAATGCAAACTTGGAGGCATCTTCGCTTGAAAATGCTATCCTCTTCGAAAATCGCAATCAAGTGATCACCGCCTCGACGAAAGATGCGACGGAAGGCGTGATTTCCTTCTTCGAGAAACGCAAACCCAAATATGGACGCCGTTAATCCAGAGCGCAATTTTTATTTTTTTTTATGTCGTTTTTTAGATTGAGAAAGAAAGGACTGAATAATAATGGCAAATGAGATTGAAATACAGGGATATTGTGATGAACGGTTCGCGAATGTAAAGGAAATTTTTGCGGAACATTTCAAATTAGGTTTGGATATAGGTGCTTCGCTTGCAGCCACATTAAACGGCAAATTCATCGTGGATCTTTGGGCCGGCTATGCTGATGCCGCCAAAACAAGGCTGTGGGAACGGGACACCATCGTGAATGTCTTCTCAACCACGAAAATTATGGCAACTATTTGTATTCTTATATTAGTTGATCGCGGACAGCTTGACCTGGATACACCGGTCGCAAAATACTGGCCCGAATTTGCACAAAATGGGAAAGAGGTATTGCCAGTCAGGTACCTTTTAAGCCATACAGCTGGACTATCGGGGTGGAATGAGCGATTTTCATTTGAGGGACTCTATGATTGGACTCTTTGTACCACTAAGCTTGCCGCTCAGAAGCCATGGTGGAAACCTGGAACAAAGAGTGGCTATCATGCCGTAACCTTTGGCTACCTCTTAGGGGAATTGGTCCGGCGAATTACCGGTAAAAGCATTGGGACCTTTTTCCGGGAGGAAGTGGCAACCCCCCTTGGCGCAGATTTCCATATCGGATTAGCCGAGGAAAACGATCCGCGCGTGGCAGAGTTAATTCCTCCTAAATTGCCCTTACTATTTAAAATTATCGGTAATTCTATAGTTCAAAAGATCCTTTCTTTCCATCCAGCGATTAAAACTCTCACCAGGCCTAATATGTTTAAAATTATGGATGCCACCCGCACACGCGCCTGGCGTGAAGCGGAAATTCCTGCTGCGAATGGCCACGGTAATGCAAGATCTATTGCCCGAATAGGCGCTGCTTTGGCTTGTGGGGGCGAACTTGATGGGGTGCACCTCCTTTCCCCCTCTATACTAGAACAAGCCTTACAGGAGCAAACTTATCGGAAAGACCTTGTCCTCAGAAGCCCAGTACGTTTCGGGTTAGGATTCGGACTTCCATGCAAAGAAGTACCCTTCCCTCATCAGCGTACTTTATTCTGGGGTGGTTTAGGCGGTTCATTAGCCGTGATGGACCTTGATGCAAAAATGAGCTTAGGTTATGCTATGAACAAAATGGGTGCGGATATTCTTCTGGATAGCCGTCCGGTGAGATTGATAGATGCATTGAGTAAAGCATATGAAGCACTCTAATTTCAGTCCTCCCTTTTTCTACTCTTTAT
>CAYGYC010000110.1:0-12466 GCA_964353755.1 uncultured archaeon
AAGAAAGCCAAATTTCCATTGAAATTAAAAGGGATCAATTATCGGTTACTGGGTATAATTTGCCTATTACGGTTATGTGTTCTAAAACTATACTCAATTATCAACCAGAGATTGAAATTTTAATTGTGGCTCCCGGCTTTGAAATACCCATTGCTCGAAAGAAATTAATAATTCCGCTAGCTGCAGACTCCGAAGCTTTAGAATTTATAGTAATACCCAAGTTGCTAGGAAATCAGTTCATTTTGGTTGAAATCTATCAAGAAAGTAAAATGTTAGGACGTATTTTTCTCAAAGTAGAAATAAAACGTAAGGTAAAAGGCGAGATTCAAGAAAATATAAGACCCCTTAACTTTGCTATAGCCCCGAACTTTGAAATAGATCTCACATTGCGAATAGTAAATTATGCAAATAAATTTAGATTTGACTTATTCACACGTTCAGGAGGGGCTGTAATATCCCCCGATGCATTCTCAGGCGTAAAATCGCTCGATATAGACTATATTAATACATTAAATGATTTAATCAGAAAGCTCGCGTTTGAATCGGATGATACGGATAAATCGGTGAAAAGCCTCATTGATATTGGCAGAAAGGTTTATGAAATAATCCCTGAACGCATGAGAGATGCAATTAAAAAGTTGAACCCCAAATATTTCATCATTGAAACTGGCGATTTATTTGTTCCCTTCGAATTGGCGCACGATGGGGAAAATTTCTTGTGCTTAAAATATTGCATGGGAAAACGAATCATCGATGAAACGAGGGACTTTAGCATTCCACCTGCATGCTTTGGTACACCCGAATTTGACTTTATTATTCTCGAGTCAAATCCTAAAAACGATTTGGATCTAAAGGAAAAAGACTATATTCAAAAATTTCTCCAAGATCGGAAATTCGATATCAATTTCCAAATTATGAAAGGAAAAGATATCAATAAGAAGGCTATTAGCGATTTATTACTTAAACCCTTAGAAATTATCCATTTTGCAGGACATGGGACCTTTGATAATAAAGATCCCGACAAATCAGGAATTATTTTGGAAAATGGAGACCTCTTATCAGCAAGAGATATTAAAAACATGAAAATTAATAATTATCCCCTGATATTTGCCAATACATGCGAAGCTGCAACCATTAAAAAAGTTGATAAAATGAAAGGCGTGAGTGGGCTTGCTCGGGCCTTCCTTGGATCAGGCGCAATCGGTTTCATAGGTCCTCTATGGGAAATTTCGGATGATTTAGCCGCCGAATTCGCCTATGAATTCTATAAATCAATCTTAGATGAAAAATTATCTATTGGCGAGGCAATCCGTAAAGTCAAAACGGATTTAAAAGGAAAATTCTCAAACATCCTTTGGGCTACTTTCAATTACTATGGAGATCCTACTCTTCGTTTATGTCCCAAATTATTAGTCTAATACCCTTTTTAGTCAGTTAATCAATAATTAGTCATTTAATTTTCTTTTTTCTTTTTTCTTTTTAGGCACATCGTCTTTTCAAAGAATTCCTTAATTTGCGAATTTATTTGAATAAATTTATCTTGCATTATATTTTTTGAATATCTACAATGAAGTCTTTTAGTTTTGCATTATGCAATCCTTTTTTGATTTCTTTTCTGGTAATTTCAAGTAGGACTTTAGGGGTTTTATTACATATTTTCTCCATTTCAGTGAATGCTCTTACGCCACCACTACTTCCTTCCGTGCAAAAGAAGGCGATATTCTTAAATTTACTTCCATTTTCGGAAAGATAAGTTCTGATAGGCGTAGAAACATGACGATTCCAAATAGGAGTACCAATGATTATCAAATCAAAATCACTTGGATTTTTAGTTATTGGTTTTAGCACCGTTAATTTTGCCCTAGTAGCTTGATATCCAGATCTAAGAAACCCTATAATTCCTGATCTTTTTTGTGTATCATAAATCTCTTCAATATCACATTTCAGCTCATTGGCGATTTGCTCGCCTATTCCTTTCGTTGTGCCCGTCCTTGAATAAAACACGGTTAAAATTTTCATCATAAATCAGCTTCAATTTTAATTACTTAAAAAGACTTTCTTGATTAGTACGGGTTCCAAAAATGATAAATAATAAATCAACATATTTGTTTCTAGGGGAGTTAGAGATATTTTTTGAACTTTATGGTCTTGTATGCTGTAATAATTACTTTCTCATTATTGCGTGAGAAAAAAAACGACCCGATAGAGGATATTTCCAAATAATTTTTGGGCAATTTTATTCCCATATGAATTATCTATTAGCTTATCAGGATTATCCAGTGTTTTTTTGATTTTATCGGTAGTGATATTTCTACTTTTCATTTGGGTTAAAGCATGATGCGTAAATTTTATCAACATTGAACAATCACAGGAATAAGTTCATCAGCACTCAGTTGAATAATCTCATTTAGATTTATCTTGCGTTTTGAGAAATTTAAAATTTCGATACCAATGATATATTCATCCTTTCCATAATCTACAATAATTCCCTCTGCAATTTCATCAGAACTTATAACTTTTTCATGGGAGAATCTTAAATATAACGCATCTGCCACACGATCAAAAGAAAATTCCAATCTAAAACACCTTTTTACTTTTAATTCTTTTTTTGTGCTTAAGAAAGTAATACCATTTTTTAAATTTTTTTTAGGTGCCTACTTTTTTTTAAAAAATTAAAGATTCTAAGCAGTCCTTAATTGGGGATTCTTTTGAAAAAGTTACGAAACCCATATTCCAGTTAGATGATGAGGAAGAAATGGCGCTTATATCTTTAATTTTCAAATAGTATTCCTTTTTCTCTGTAAAATAAAGGATTTTATGAGTATAAAATAAGGAATGTTTATAATTTTGGACTGTAATCATAAGGAAAAGATAGTTTTGTGGAAGAATAATGATTCAAAAAGTGGATTTGCAAAAAGTGGATTTGCAAGCCGTTGGCAATCGGCTTCAAGATTTTAAAAACAATGGGAAAAAAATCATTGGGATTTTTCCGCATGCGCTCGTTCCCGATGAACTGATCTACGCAGCGAATGCCATTCCCGTAAAATTGAATCTGGGAGGCGATGAATATGCTACCAGTAAAGGGACCGAATATTTAACCCAGGCGACCTGTCCCTTTGCCCGTGGGTGCATTGGCTTTTTTGATCAATCAAATTCCATCTATAAGTTACTAGATGGATTGATAGGTGGTAACTATTGCAATGGAGATTTATGTGCCTCGGAGATTATTACCCAATTTTTTAAGATTCCCCTTTTAAAGGTAACCTTTCCAACAACCACTGCCCCGCATTCCCTCAAATTTTTAAAACAGGAATTTAGAGCGTTGAAGAAGCAACTCGAACTCTTCACAGGATCCGCAATTACGCAGGACAACTTGCTTTCGGCGTGTGAAAAATATAATAAGTTGCGCGAGGCATTCCAAAAGTTAAATCAGGAAATGAAAAACCCAACCACGCTATTAAAGGGGGAAGATTTACAAAATTTAATACATCACTTTTTCCTTCTGGGACCTGATGAGAGTCTTGATCTTTTCAATCATCTCCAACTGGAAAGGACAGAATCCGCCCAACGAAGAAAACCAATCCTGCTCTCCGGGTCTGGCATTGCGTTAGGCGATGACCTTATTCATGTAATTGAGGAATTTAATGTTCAGATTGTAGTAAATGATACCTGGACAGGCAATTATTTTTACAATGAAAAGCTGGATATGAATTCTACGGAAGATCCTATCGACAATCTCGCTCAATACTATCTCTTAAAATGTGAATGCGCTCGAATGGTTCCTTCCATTCGCCGAATTCCGCGTGTCTTGAAATTGGTAAATGAGTTCAAAGTAAAAGGCGTCGTCAATCATATCCTAAAATTTTGCGACCCCTATATTGCCGACCGCCGCAGATTTAAGCAAGCGTTAACCGATGCAGGAATTCCAGTTACCGATTTAGAGCGAGATTATTCCACCAGTCTTGAGCAGGTAAAAACCCGAATCGGCGCATTTTTGGAGATGATTTCCTAAAGGAGGTTATGATGTGAGTCAGGGCAAACGAATGGTGGATTCCCTCTTTTTAAAGAATTTTTTGAGATTAGTTGTTCAATTCTTCTCCGGGAAACAGCAACTTTTAACTGCGAGATCATTACGCAAAAAAGTCGTTTCAATGTATTTGCCTGTAGGAATCGAGTTAATCCTCGCTGCAGATGCGATTCCTATTTTTCTGTGTCGGATTGGGGATTACTCACAACAATTCTTTCTTCGAACTGCGCGAATGTATCAAAATCTTTTTGGCCTGGATGTACTTTCCAGCGGTATGCGCCTTTTTAGGCCACTCCTTGGGAGCCATTTCTTCTCAGATATTATTGATAATTTCCTCACTAGCTTATATGATACCTACGAAAAATATGTTAAAATTGCCGAAGATGATGGTGCTCCTTTGGATGCCTGCTTTGGAACGCGACTTTTACTGGGAGCCACCTTGCCTCAGTTAAAACGGATTGATGGCACCTTGGGATATGGGATCCGGTGCAACTGGTTTGCAAAAGTCTTTGAAGAAATTCAGGAAAAAAGCCCAATGATTTTCTTAGAAGTACCCAATGTGATCACTAATTACGCAGAAGATATGATGAGGGAAAGCTTACAGCAAGTAATGGCGCAAGTAGAACAAATCACTGGAAATACTATCACCAATGAAAAGTTGCGCAAGCAAATAGTACTCATTAACGAGATCCGCCATAACTATCTACGCATTCTGGAATTAGCCAGCGCCGATCGAATTCGGATTTCCCCTCTCACCTTGGCTAACTTACTTTCATTGTTGCATATTGGGTTTACCGACTGTTTAACAGATCCCAAATATCTCAATCAAACATTGCGCCAATTTGTAAATGACCTGGAGAACATCCCGAAGAATGAAGGGTATGACGCAACTAACTTACCTAAGTTATTGCTTGTAAACGCCTTCGGCGGCTATGAACCTCACCTTCCTGAGATTGTAGACCAATTAGGCGGTCGCCTTTTTGTCGCAGATTGGGCGGTCTTCAAAATGCTCGAACCCATTGAAATACAAGGAGATATTTTCCAAAATTATGCCAAGTGTTTGCTTAAATTTGAATCGGTCTGGGTAGATAATACCTCCCTCGTCAAGCGATACTTGGAAGTCGCCTCCCAGTTCAAGATCGATGCTATTATTTTCAATAATATGTATGGCTGTAAATCCATTTCGCCTTCCCTGATCCTCTTTAAAGAGCACTTGCAGAATGCAAACCTCCCTTTGGTTGATATTGGCTTTCAAAATATCGGCGATAGCTATGAACAATTAAAAACACGAATTGGCGCAGTCCTAGAAATGATTCACGGAAAAAAATAAGTTACTATACTCATTGAGCAGGGTTTAAAAAAGGAGAATCCTCTTTAAGAAGTAGAATGCGAGCGAGTAATATACCGCGTTTTTGGGTCCATTCCTCTGTCAGACTTGATTTCTGATCTGGAATAAGCGGGATAGGCGCATTTTCCTGTAAGGAATTTATTAGTTTATCTTGTTCGGTTAATTCATTAGTAAGCTTTTCAATCTCTTCCGAAAACTCTACAATTTTTGCTTCCTCTTTAGTTTTTTTGATAGCATCCGATAGGGGCTTCAAGGCTTTTATTCGCGCCGCTATTTCATTAAAAACCATTTTATAAACGGTTTGTAAGGTCAATAGATAATTAGAAAGGACTTCTTGCTGATCCAGAATAAGAGGTCTGCTGGGGTCTTTCCTTTCTAATTTAAATGTGCTCGGAAGATCTTTATTTTCTATCTTATATTGGTAGATTAGTTCGCTGATTTTCTGAATGACGATTTCCACATTTAAGCCTGTTTTGAACGAGACTTCATAATAGCCTTGGAGCTTGTATTCATTCACGAACTTTTCAATATCCGCATCATCGACAGTCTTCAAATGGAACAGATCTGCCTTGCTGCCTATAAGAATAATGGGATCTTTGGATTCATTTTGCCGAATAAATTTTATCCACTCTGGCAACTTTTTAAAAGTTTCACTCCGTGTCAAATCAAATAATAATAAAAAGCCGGAAACGCCTTTCATGTAATGCGGTTGTATGGTTTTATAGCGATCTTGCCCGGTAAAATTCCAAACCACTAACGATATTTCTAAATCAATGCTTCTTGACTGCAAATCAGCCCCCCTAAAAAGATTCTTAACCGCAAATGAGACACCATAGACTTGTTCATGTATGTGTTCCAAGCTTTCTTCGAAGCGCGTGCTGCAATAGCGGTTAAACGTGCTTTTTCCTACGGATGGTTCTCCTAGAATATTGATTTTGAACTTATAATGAGTGGTGATACAAACTCCCTCTTTGTTTCCAACTTTGATGCATATTATTTATTTTTTCATTCAAACGATATATCATCCCAACTTTGATAGTTATTCTTCATTTATAGAAGATCTGGGTATTTATAAGTCCTTCAAAAACATTGATTCCTAAAGAAATATTAAAATAATTCCTTCTCGAAACAAATATTAAAACAATTCCTTCTTTAATCTGTAAAAAAAAATATAGTCAGGCGAATTGTAAATGGAAATGGAAGTAAAGGCAAGAAATAAACTCCTTAAAAAGGTAATTCTGGGGTTTCTGATTTTTATCATAGTGCTGATGGTTATTCCTACACAGCCGGTACAGGCTGCGGATTGGGACAATGACGGAATGGATAATGACACGACCGAAGCAGCGCTGATCACGCTATATTCACCGAATCTGCAATTTACAGGCGGAGAGAACTTTTTTCCGGTGGATTTCAGCTACCATTTAGATAATTCCAGGTTATATCAATGGACTGATCCATCAACTAGAACTCTCGTTCTTGTGAATCCCGATCTTACTACTCTCGGGAGCCGTACAGACCAGTACTTTTTAGATAATGAACTCGGTGGCTACGCTGAGATTCTGACGGATTATACCGCGAATATGGGAGTGTTAGGGTACACGATTTATGCGCGTGTGATAATGGAATCTAGTCAGTACTGTATCCAATTTTGGTTCTTTTATGCTTACAACGATGCCGCATCCAATCAGCACGAGGGCGATTGGGAAATGATTACCATCATCTTAGACAATTCACAAGTCCCGATTTCAGCGGTGTATTCTCAGCATTTCGTCGCGGAAACGGCAGCTTGGGCGGATGTGGAGAAAACAGATACTACACATCCGATGGTGTATGTTTCGCGCGGATCGCATGCAAATTATTTTCGTTATTACCAAGGTAGGGTCGGTCTAGAACAGGATGAAGTTGGGAATGATGGATTCTATTTGCCCTATGATGATGCGGCTCTGACAATTGAACAAATCGGTGAGAAAGGTGCCCTTAACCATCCCGCTCCCTCTCAGAATTGGATTGATTTTCAAGGACGATGGGGCGATTGGGTCGACTATTATGATACCTATATCGGTTTTGCAGGTCCTTCGGGTCCCTGGAATGAGAATGCAGAAAAGTGGGACACGCCCTACACCTATTCCCAAAGTGGATTTGGAGTCAATTCCAGCTGGTTCATTCTCTGTTGGATTATGTACTATTTACTCTGGATTTTCATAGGCTTTTTTGTCCTACAATTCATCTGGAAATTAGCCAAAGCGATCAAAACGCGTACGGCGGATGATGCCCCGAAACTGTCGATTGTGTTAGGGGGAAGGGCGGCGTTTGGCGTTTTTCTCATTGTAATCACGATGGGGATAGCCATTGCCGTGATATTTCTCCCGTGGTATGCCGTATATGCCAGTGTTACCACCCCGGTGATCTCTTCGGAAGGCAATATTGTCTTAATTGATGGGCTGCATGGGTTTCAGTTAAACTTTCTCGTTGCTGGTTCAGGGATGACGTCGCTGATGAACGCCGCGATACCGTTTTACATCCTGTTGGCAACGGGAACGGTATTGACGTGTCTGGATATCGGCGGAGCAAGAAGTGCACGAAAACTCGGAAATAAATTTATTATCAGCGGATTAATTACTTTCGGGATTCTAATCATCCAGATAGTTCTAATGACCCAAATAGGCACTCTCACTTCAGCTGTCGCTCCCATGTTCGGTGGATCTTTGCCTCCGGAAATCGTGGCCATGATGAATGCCATTGCCGCAAATCCCTTTACCGGGACCTATTCGACCACGTTATATAGCGTTATCGATATTGATCTCGTGTGGGGCTTTATGATCGGCGGATTTCTCATCATCGGTTCGGCATGTATCAAAATTTTTGCGGGAATCATTATGAAGACTACCCCCGAAAAGGCTTAATTCCCTCTTTTTTTTATTTATCTTATTTTTATTTGATAAACTTAACTCTCAACCTGTAGTTAGATTAAAGAGAAATTTTTGAAGTGAGTTGAGGATTTAATGAAAGAAACGGATATAGCCATTGCAGGAGCTGGACCTGCTGCTTGCATTTTTGCTTTAACAATTAATGAGAAGGTCTCCATTACAATTCTAGAGTAGCGATCGAGAAAAGAGTTAGGGCATGATTGGCTAGATAGTTTCGATAGGAAAATTGTTGAGAATTATGAGTTTTTGCAATATATTGAGAAAGTGGTGGATACTAAGCCACCCCACTTTTTTTCTCCAGATAAATCTGCGAGAATAACAGGTTCATTCTCGAATAGAATTGAAATCGACCGGAAGATTTTAGCACGGAACTTACTCGCGGCTATTGAAAAGAAACCTAATATTGAATTCATTGACCAAGCCACCGTCAAAGCCCCTATTGTTGAGAATGAGGGTGTAAAAGGTGTCACTTTTTACAAAGATGGTCAGGAACAGATCCTTAAATCTAAACTATTAGTTGATGCTACGGGCTACCCTGCGGTAATTAGAAAACAATTATCAAGAAACTTCATAAAGGATATTGAAAAAATTGACACATTAATAACTTTCCGCAAGTATATCAGACGCCCAGAGGATCTAAAATGTAGGGAATATAAAATCTTCTTTGGAAAACATCGCGGACTTTCTTGGATAAATACAGAAATGGAAGATTTTATAGATCTTTTTGCGGGAGTTCCCAATTTCCCAAATCGGAGAGATCCCAAACAGATAGTACAGGAATTAGAGGAAATCCTGAAACGAGAATGCAATCAAGCAATTAATTTAGAACCAATCCGGGCGAATTATTATGGCATGATCCCAACTCGGAGATGTTTGGATTCCTTTTGCGCTAATGGTGTCCTTCTTATTGGCGATTCTGCAGGTCAAGTAGAGCCGATGACAGGGTCGGGAATTGCCAGTGGGATGCTGGCGGGGTTTATTGCGGCAAAATTAGTGAATGACCTGTTCTCTTCGGGGAAAGAATTGAATGAAGAAAATTTATGGCCGTATAACCATGAATGGATCGTAAAAGTAGGAGCTCAGTATGCGAGCTTAGATATCATTCGGTTGTTCCTTCTGGGCAGAACCGAAAGCGATTATAATTTTCTTTTCAAAAAGCAAATAATCACCGAAAAGGATTTCAATAAATCGTTGGTAGGAGAACAAATTAAGATCGGGTTTGTTGAACTACTTCAGAAGTTATGGCGCGGGTGGTCCCGCATTGGGCTGCTACTAGCATTGAATGGTGCTATTCACGATACCAATAGAATTAAAACCCTCTATTTATCGTATCCACAACAGTATGATGAGGCGCGCTTTAAACACTGGCAAGAGAAAAAAGATGCCATTTTTCGGAAATACTACCAAAAAATAAAAAAATAAAGAGTTAAAGTGGTTCTTAACTCACGATTTTTTCTCAATCCAGTTTCGAAACCAGGTGGGAAGAATATATCCCAGATAAAAGAGAAATGCCGTAATAAAGGCTGTTATCCAGGCGAGAGAGATAAAGATCGAATAACCGGGGCTGGCGGGGTTAAACAAGAGTAAAACCGCATCGAACAAGAAAAATACAAAGATCAGAAAGTTGGCGATAAATCCCAAGGCCATGGCTTGAAACCCTTTGCGATGCAATTTATCTTCAGTTCTTCGTGCTTCTCGGAAAGCAAAATAAGTTAGAAGAATACAAATAACGGCATTATACACTAGATAGAGCCCAATGATCAAGGTGCGGGTGCTAGCAGGGTCCATTAGTTCCGGATTAACGCCCCAATAATTGGTGGGGAGAAATAACAAAATGCCTAAGACAATACCGACGATGATAAAGGGGATGGCTTTTTTGTTGTTCTTATCTAAGAAAATATGAATCGCAAAGAGAACAATGAAGATATCATACACAATTACTAACGAATAACCAAGGGGCAGACTGACTTCATAATACGCGGGGCTTAACGTGGCTATATAGCCTTCGGCAATCCATAATGAAAACCAGCTGGCAAGGCCCGTAAATACCATGAAAGCGGCCAATGAGATAGAAATGAGCGCAATAGATAGGTACAGGGTGGCCACGGTTCTGCGTTCTCTCCATTTCAAAAATATCTTGATGGCGATTAAAAACACGGCGAGGAAAGCAATGAGTTCAAACATCATCGCGGTAAAATGAATATTAAACATGAAAATATCAATCTTGACGACCATATTCTTCTCACGTATTTTCTAGTTGTCATAACCTTTTCATTGCCGTCCTATAAAAAGTGTGGAAAAAATTGCCCCTAATTTAAACACTAGAGAATGGGGAAAAAATTACCCGTATCTAAATAAGCCAAGAAGAAGTTAAGGAATCCAGCCAGAGAGAAGGTATAAACCTTATTTATTTAGGATGAATCTCTAACAGCATTGAAAAGAAATTCGCGAGTTATCTTAAATGAGAGTGATTAATGAAATTTGGATTATAACTTCGAGCGGTATCACTTTATTCAACATATCAAAAGATGAAAAGATAGATCCCATTCTCTTTGGAGGTTTCTTTTCCGCTATTCAGACCTTTATTAAAGAATTAGGCGAAAAAGAATTGAAAACTCTAGTCTTAGGAGATTCTAAAATTACTATTTACCAAGGAAAGGGCGGATATCTCTACTTATCCCGTTCAACTAAAAAAATTAAAGATGAGACTATCATAAACTATCTAAAATTGGTCGAAATGAAGTTTTTTGAACAATATAGTGATATATTAAATCGCGAGATAGTAGATCTCTCCTTATTTGGATCTTTTGGAAATGTGATTAATGAAATTTTTGAAGATTCCCCTGAGAAACGCACTAAAGACGCCTTATGGTAATTTCTAGCTTTTCTTATACTCCGTATGGGGCGGAATATCCTGATCGACCAGGGCGTAGGGATAAATCACTGAATTGTCCCCAATTTTAACGCCCGGCAGAATTTTGGCGCCGGATTCGATTATTACATTATTTCCGATTTCAATTTTTCCCATTCTAAAATTATTAACGGTTCCTTCATGGGTAGCAATCGTCACATTGTTTTTTATGATTACCCCATCCCCAATGGAAATTTTCTCCGGATAAAAGGTGTCAAAATAGACGTTATCCTCAATTTTTACGCCTTTTCCGATTTGGATTCCAGCACTCCTCAATAATTTCTGTCGAAATGATTGAGAGATAAGGGGAGACTTCTGTGACTCAAGATAACTATTACAAAAGGCAGTTTTGAAGGGCTTCTCTTTGGGGAAGATTAACTTACTCATATAATCGTGCAGGGTGAAGTTTAACTTTTCAACCCGCCGCTTGGGTAAGCTTTCCGATTGGTTTTTCGGAATTCTAATGGAACCATCCAAACTTTTGGCCATTGTTTTCCCTTTTAAATCCGAGGTTAAAAAGCCAGGCGTAAGAATCGATTCTTCTTCCATTCGGGTGCCCGGCAGTACAATAGACCCAAATCCTACGAGGCAATTTCGCTCGATTTCCACTTTACCCACATATAAGGTACCATCAATCACCTCATGGCAAAAGACACTGGCGCCCAACCCGAAAATGGTGTTATCCCCAATGGAAAGCAGTTCCGGAAAGTAAGGATCGATTATATTACTCGAGGAAAGGAATACCTTCGAACCTAGGTTCGCGCCCATGATATTTTTTAAGTGGAATGCTTTTACCTCCGGAATCCCTCCAAAAGCACTGACAAGGTTAATATTATTTTGAATTTTTAGAATTTCTCCCTGAAGAGTGGTTTTTTTGGTGTATTTTTCTATCTCCTCCAGTGTTGCCGGGCGAATCCGTCTTCCATTTTTGCCATCGCGGCTCATTCTCGCGTTTTGGTACAATCGTTCGGTAAGTTCGGCTTGGGTCTTTCTAATATATTCTTTTATTTCAGAATCGCGCGGAATTTCGTTCGGTTCCTCCGGATCGATCAGTAGCGGATGATAATAGGTCATAAAACGAAGTAAGGGATACAATTCCACGAGCTTTTGTAATGAGGGGGGAATTACTTTATTCTGCGCCTTTTCTTGCTGTTTTTGCTTACGATCTTGCTCTTCCTTCCATTCTCGATATTTAACCTGCCACTTTTGCAGCCACTCGTGAATTCTCCCAATCATAATACCAATATCCGACC
>CAYGYC010000111.1:0-12414 GCA_964353755.1 uncultured archaeon
CGAGCTCTCTGCAAAGCGTTGGCTGAAAACCCCACAATGAAAGAACAAACCTATCAGCAACTCATTCCCTTATTAAAGGAAGATTGCCCTCAAGCTGATTTACAAACCATTCAAAATTTAGCCCAAATAATAATTGAAAACGTTCTTCTTTAATCAGATTTCAATGATTTTTCTACAATGGTTATTATTGGAGTAAAACCTAGTTTTTGCTGATAATAGTCGAGGTAAGGTAAATTCTCATTACGTAGATAAATCCGAACGGTATCCACCTTTATTTCAGCAAAATATTTCAGTGCGGCGTTTATTAAATCGCTCATTATGCCCTTCATTCGATATTTTTCCTCTACATAAATGAGTTTTATATAGCCCGACGTTTTTTGGGTTTCTTCCACTAAAACTTCGGTAAAAGCTAAGCCCACTACCTTCTTCTCCGATTCGAAAGCAACCAGAGTATAATACTGCTCAAAGCGGCTTCTTATGGAAAAAAACTTTTTACTCTCTTCTAAATCAAATTTTATTTTATAAAATTTACACAGATTCTTATAAACTTCGATGGCAGAATTAAAATCAGTGCTTTTATATTTCCGAATTTGAATCGCTGAATCCATATGCTCTCACCATGATTACAAAAATCAATACGGGTGTAAGTAATTTAACTCTATTGGCAATTTGACGATGTAGCAGATAGCATAAAATGAGAGAAAAATAAGGGAGACTTTTACAAAATAAAATGAATTATTTGATCTTCTGGTAGAATTTCGTCCATTTTAATTTTCGGGGATTGCGTACGAGTTTCAATTTGGACTTGCGGCATTTGCTTGAACAAAAATACGAGACCGCACCATCTTTTTTAACGTACATGCTCCCGGTTCCGGGTTCTATGTCTTTTCCACAGAAAGTACAAGCTCTAACTTTCACCATTTTGCATAGCTCCTTATGGGGTTCTCAGTTTTCGTGCTTCCCGTTCAGTTTCTCGAAGCAAGATAATATCGTGATCTCTCACGGGTCCTTTTATATTTCGCGTAAGAATACGCCCTTTATCGCGCCCAGACAGAATCCGGACTTTGACTTGAATGATTTCGCCGGTAGTTCCCGTACGACCAATAATTTGAATAACTTCGGATTCTACCACTTCTTCGGCTTCATAATCGCTCATTTTTTCACCCCAAAAATTATCTTAAATCAATTAGATTGCAGCTAATTTAGTGGCTAAATCTTTGATGAGATCTTTGGCATCGCCTGCATCAAGAACTGCGACGCAACTGGTATTTACATCGATGCCCGCCGTTTTACCGAGTTTTTTCTTATTGCCCGGGAAGACACAGGGGATCTTTTTTTCTTCGCATAAAGGCGGAATATGCATCACAATCTCAGGGGGCTCCACGTCGGTAGCCACTAGAACCAGTTTTGCCAAACCGCGTTCAATCGCTTTGGTGGCTTCATTTATGCCTCGTTTAATTTTGCCTGTATCACGCGCAATTTCTAATGCTTCTAACGCTTTAATAATAAGCGTTTCTGGTATTTCTTTTTTTATGTAAATCGGTTTTGACATTTTGATACCTCCAAAATTGGATTCGGTTTTTTCATTGGTATTAAAAAACATTGCCACGAAGGCAATCATGTCTTTTAGTATCTCTTATGATTGTTTAGAAATATTTTACAAGCTACCTATTAAAATATTTGCTATCCCGCTTATTAATTTTTAGAGGTATACTGGATTTCCGCGCCATGTTCGCTAATTTTCGTATTAAAAAAGTGGATATTACGTGAATTAAGTTGATTTATACATTTAGTTTTATTACTTTCCGAATCAAACAAGGCAATAATACACCCGCCCCCTCCAGCGCCTGTTAATTTTGCCCCGGTAGCGCCCTGAGATCGAACCAACTCAATTAGGGAATCGAGTTCTTTGGTGGATACACCTAATAGTTGTAAAAGAGAGTGATTGTAATTTAATAAATCGCCTAACAGGGCTAATTTTTTCAATCGAAGGGCATTTTCGACTTTTATAGAGATGGCATCAATACTTGCAAAGACGTGTTTAAAAATGGTCGGATGCTCGGTATATAAATTCTTCACGCGATTGACTTGTATTTTGGTTTCCCGGGAGAGACCACTGTTTATTATTAAGAGGGGAAGTTCATAGGGGATTTCAATTCGATTTGTTGTTCCTTTTTTGTATAAGATGGCACCGCCGTAAGCCGAAATGGTGTTATCAATTCCTGAGGGATAGGCATGCGCCATTTTTTCGCCCTCATAGGCGAGTTGCGAAATTTCATTAGATTGCAATTGTAATTCAAAGAGATTGTTTAATGCGGCAACTGTGGCTACAGAGACCGCCGCAGAAGAGCCCAATCCCACTCCAATAGGAATGTCAGACCAAATTTCAATATTTAAACCAGGCATTAATTCATATTTTTTGTAAATATAGGAGATAATTTGCCAGATGGGGAGGATGGATTCATTACTAGGACGGGAAGGCGGTTTTAGCAAAAAGGATTCTTGGAGTGAATAATTTTTCAAGTTAATAGTAAAAGTTGAATCTGATCGCAACGCTATTTTTACGTTTGCACGGAGATCGATGGCTACTACTACTGCCGCAGCATCATAGACAACTGCATGTTCCCCAGTTAAAATGCATTTACCCGGTGCTGAAGCAATGCTTTCTCGAAAAATAATCCGTACTATCCTAATTGTCTGAATTTACTGATATCTTGTAAGAGATCCACATATGTCAGTAACATTCGTCTGCAACAATAACGCGTTAGCCCTAAATCATCCAAGACAACTTTCGGATCTTCCCCGTTTTGCTGGATCCGTTGCGCGTAAATCTCATATTTATCCCCAATTACCTTCCCACAGGTGAAGCAACGCACAGGAATAATCATAACTTTTCAACACTCCTCAACATTTCTAACGATAACTCTTTTGGTTTCGGGTTCGGGCAGAAGGTCCTCCGAATTTTTTCGGTTCGGTTCTTCGTGAATCGCCCACTAGCATAGTGCGATCGTAGGCAATAAATTTCGCCCGTAATTCCGGCTCTTGAAAGAATTTATCTAACGCACGAGCCAGGGCGATTCTACACGCTTGGGCTTGTCCCATAAACCCACCGGCTTTTACTCTAATACTCACATCAATTTTATCGGTAAACTTTTTCCCAGCAAGAATGAATGGCTCAATGATGGTTAAACGAGCAAATTCCGGTTCCCAGATCTCGAGTGGAAAGCCATTAATGCGCACCTTCCCCTTTCCTTCTTGAATTACAGCTCGTGCGATCGCGGTTTTTCGCTTTCCCGATGTTAAAATCAGTTTAGCCATATTCTCAACTCTAATATTTCCATCCTAGTTCTCTCATTAATTCACCAATTACTACAAATCTACCTTTTAAATGATCAAGCGACGCCTCCGCAAAGGTCTCAAAGGTGGAAGCATCTATATTAAGGGTCTCTGGAACACCCGTATAGACTTTTAAATTTCTAAAAGCATCCCGCCCACGAGGTCTTTTAAACGGAAGCATCCCACGAATTGTTCTCCGCACGAATCTATTAGGTATTTTGGGCCACATAGGACCTCGTACGGGATTGGTATGGGTCCGAATTTCCTGGCGCTTTTTATAGTGATCTATAAGAAATCGCTTTCTCCCAGAGATAACCGCCTTTTCGGCATTTACTATTATGACGCTTTCCCCGCGAAGGAGCATCTTCGCTACGCGAGTTGCTAAACGTCCTAAAATTAATCTATCGGCATTAATAACTCGAAGTTCCATCATTATCCCTTCTTTAAGTTAGTAATTTAATTTTTGACCCCGTTGGATTTTTTTTCACTAAATCCTCGATAGGAAT
This sequence comes from uncultured archaeon, assembly GCA_964353755.1. Lineage (GTDB taxonomy): Archaea > Asgardarchaeota > Lokiarchaeia > Helarchaeales > HEL-GB-A > CAYGYC01. Next base: position 3,843 of record CAYGYC010000111.1, read on the forward strand.
AAATGCGCCTCCAATTTTCGTGATCTTCTTTAACGCCTTTTTAGAATAAGAAAAGGCCGCAATAGTCACCGCATGCGTTAATTCACCTGATGATAATACTTTCCCCGGGATCAGTATCGTATCATTTTCCTCGGAAAAGATACTAATTTTCCCGAGATTTACCACTATTCGATTGATTCGCGATTTCTGTAAAAAGTCGCTGATATTTCTCCAAAAGCGTCTTTTTGTCTTATCTAAATCGCGAATTAATCTCCGTCTTCGTGGATCCTTTGCTTTTATAGCCTTTGCCATCATTCTTCACCTGTTAAAGACTTTTTATCGCCTCACGAAAATTCTTAACCTTCGCTTTTAAGATTTCGCATGCTTTCATAACAATTTTTTCGCAGGGCAATGTCCCTGAACTTTCAACGGTAAAAATGAATTTAGTAGCAGACCAACTCACTTGAATGGCTTTTACCGGCTCCGTTTCACATGCTTCCTGGCAGGACATGCAAAAATTACACTGCATGGCATTTTGGATTTGAACTTGGTCATTTTTGAACGAGAGAATCTGCCTCGGACAAGCGGTTACGCATTTTTCACATTTTTCACATTTTTCATAATCTATCCGAATTAAGGGTAAGTACTTATAGGAACAAGTAGCCACCGGCTGCCATTTCGCATGCTCTTCCCCCAGCCCTAGTTTCGCAAATGCTTCTAGAACTAGTTTCTGCCCTTTGAGCAACTCAATAATAGTTATGGTGGGGGACGCCGCTATAACCTCTGGGTCTTCGGATTGAAGATCTCCGGAATAGACCGTTACCGGGCCTTCCACTGCTTCTTTTTCGATCTTAAAGTTAACCTGACATTGCGCACAGCCTTCGCCTCCACATCCACACTGGCTCGGCAGCACATAATTCTCTGTAGTTTTTAAGGGAATTAACCCCAGTCTATGCGCTATTATTTCGTCATATAATGGCGTATTATTCTCCGTAATCCACACATCTTCAATTGCCAGACAGGGAATTTCAGCGATCATCACCCGTCTTAATGCATTTACAAATGCGGGATTAATATCCTCTAATATCATTTTTGTGTAATTTTCCTTTCGCTCTAAAATTGAAATTTTCATTCTTTTTAACCATCTCAATTCGTACAATAACTTAAGAATCATTATATTATACGCGGCGTCCTCTTCGCCCACCTGGTCTCCGGGTGGTATCATGTGGTATAGGCGTGACTTCTTCAATTCGTCCTATCCGTAACCCGGCCCTTGAAAGAGCCCGGATTGCCGCTTGCGCTCCTGGACCAGGCGTCTTTGGCCCATGACCACCAGGTGCGCGCACCTTAATATGAATGGAATTGATTCCCTTCTCACGGGCTGTATTTGCAGCTCGAAATGCGGCCTGCATGGCTGCGTAAGGTGTCGCTTCATCCCGATCTGCTTTAACCATCATGCCGCCTGAGAAACGCGCAATGGTTTCTGACCCCGAGAGGTCGGTGATATGCACAATGGTATCATTATAGGAGGAAAAGATGTGGGCAATACCCCATCTCTTCTCTTCTTTCTCTTTTTTCTCGGAAGACATATTTACTCATCTACGAAATTCATATTTTTTAAAAATGTCATAATCTCTAATCTCTTTACGAGGAAGAGGATGATGTTTCAGATTTATGAAGCGCATGTTCAGGATTAGCATAAGGGGAATTCGGAGCGAAGCTGAGTTCAGTTTCATCTTTCCTTTGGACGATATGACTTGGGGACGTTACTCGACGCCCCCCAATGGCAATGTGCCCGTGAATAATGAATTGCCGTGCCTGGTGCATGGATTTAGCCAGCCCTTTATGGACAACGACTGTTTGAAGGCGCCGTTCCAAAATATCTTCTATCGTTAAACTCAAGATATCATCAAGCGATGCAGTCTCTAGCAGGATGCCGAGACGGTTCAATTTATTTATCAATTCTTTTCGCTTTTTCTCGGCCTCTTCTGCGGAAAGTGCTAATAGCTTCTTTGCAATACCTCGGAAAGTTTCGATTCGGGTTTTCATTTTCCAGATTTCTTTCTTATTTCGGAGACCATATTTTCCAATAATTTGTAATTCGTGTTCTATCCTATCTTTCTGCCATGGATGTCGTGGAGTCGAGTATTTTTTTCGTTGCCTTTTAGGATCACCCATCATTCATCACTTCTCTTTTATCTACTTTTTCTCTTGTTGTTGTTGTACTTTTTTACGATGAACTCCCACAATTGATCCTCTGCGCCCTGTAGTTTTGGTATGTTGCCCCCGTACTTTCAACCCTAATTGGTGGCGAATCCCTTTCACACTTCTGGTGCGTTTCATTCGGTCTATATCGTCTTTCTGAACCAGGAGGAGGCGGGAGCCAATGAGATGATCATTCTGCCCCGACTTAATATCCTTCTGGCGATTGACTAAGAACGCGGGGAGTTTATTTTCTTCTGGAGTGGCTTTCAATAAATCTTCAAGCTTTTTAATATCCCGATCGGCTAGGAACCCTAATCGTTGGCTTATATCAATATTGGCAAGCTTGGTAAGAATTTCAGCATATCTAAGACTCACCCCTTTGATTTTACTTAATGCATGCGGAATCAATAAATTACCATCTAAATCAGTGCTTACAACTCGTATGATATGCCGAAACGACATCATTCATCACTTCATTTCATTGAATTCTTTTCTAATTTATCTATCAAAAGCAAATACTTCTCGCTACTTGCTTAATTTACCTACTTTATTAAATGGAATCTAGGTTTTGTGATTCACCAAAAGGAATCGAACTATAAAATCTTACCTTTTCCAAATCAAGCATTTATAAAAAGTTATTCCTTAGTTCCATCTTTCTAAAAATATATATAAAAACTATTAAACAGCGTGATGCGGTGTAAGTACCGCTTACGAGGAACCCTCCTTGAACTATTGCCTTTAAAAATTATTCAAGAGAGCAGATTTAAGATTTCTTACAAATTTACGTAATGTTTATTCCATTTTAAAAAGGTTTTAACAAAAGAAATCAGAAAATGGCGTTAGGATTTTTTGGGAATACGTTGGAGAATTAGATAGGAGATTTTTTCGAAAGCGGCACTGACTTGCGTACCATCTTTAGCCGATGTTTCAAAATAGGGGGCTTTCATGGCATCCGCTTGCTTCTGCCCCTGCTCTTGTGAAATTTTACGAATATCTTTTAAATCAATTTTATTTGCCAGGAGAATCCGCGGGATGCCTTCATCTTCGCTGAATTTGAGGAGATCGTTATACCAGGAGGGAAGGGATTCAAAAGTAAAAGGGCGTGTCGCATCAAAAACAATGATGGCACCATTTGATCCTTTGTAATATACATTCCGAACATCACGCCAACGCGTCTGACCAGCAATATCCCAGATGGTGAGCTTGACATGGTTAGAACCCAAGTTATACTCTTTAATTACGATGTTTACGCCTAGTGTGGGCTTATATTCCGCTTTAAAGGAACGTTCGGCAAATTGCGCAATTAAGGATGTTTTACCGACGGCGCCATCTCCGATGACGACGATTTTAAACACATATTGTTTGCCTTCAGACATTGACCTTACCTCATCCGTTTGATTATGAATTCGCAGTAGGGATCTCCTCTGGATTCGCATAGCAATTCTTTTACCATATAGCGATATCCAGTAGATTCCTCCTTAACTTTCCCAAGGGCGCCACTAATTACGTGGCAGGAGGGTTTAGTAGATTTTATCCAATTACACAGGGGATTATTTTTTATGCGAACGATCCCTTCCTCGTTATCTTTTTCCACGGTCCAGTTGCCTCCGACCCAATCGGACAATTTTTCAACCACCTCATGGAGTGAATATCCAAAAGGGGTTAAATAAATCGCAAATTTACGCCCGGATTCATATAAAATCGCATCGGTACCGTGGCCCAGTAAATCATTCATAGAAGTTAAAAGTCGTTTAAAGATATCAAAAGACACAGATTCTTCAATAGAGGGAGGGACTTCAATGTTCAGATATTCCTCTAGTCCTGCAAATCGAAGCACTGAGTTTTTTCCATCACGCCCCATAAGTTCATTTAAAGCTGTTAATAATGCGGAAAAAACTATCAGTCGAATTTCCTTAGGCTCGCCCATACTTAGAGACACTCTCATCCACTTCGCTCGATTTGCCTGAACTTTTTTTTAATGCCTTACTAAATTAGCACACGATCATTAACGTATTAAAATGGGATTACGGTTTTTAAAATCTTTTATAAAAAACGGAAAACTTCTTTTCCAATTCGGGATAAACACAGAAATCCTACTTCCACAGGAAACTAAAGAATTTATATTGTTTTCCATTGGTACTATTTGAAAGTTAAGGATTTGTGTTCAAAACTTTCTTTCGTAGAGATAAATTACCTATTTTTAACCTTCGTATTTCTCAGTATTTGTTTCTTTCATCTTTTTTTTCGCGCTTGCGCGCGTATAAAAACACTTCGTCATCGAAAGACGCCAAAAATCTGTTGAGTACGAGGCTAGAATTTTTTATCTTCACTTGATTAAGGGGAAATTCTATTCTTATAATTTTTTTAAATTCTATTCATAAATTTTTTTTAAAACTAAACACCTATTTGTATAAATTACAATAATATATTTTAAGAATTTCAATTTTTGTGTGTATAATCAAGGTACAATAAAACTTTAAAACACAAAACGGGATTTATTTAAAACGTAAATAAGCCGATTAAAAAAAGAATCATCTAATCAATTTCAAATTTTATTTGATTACGGATTCCTAGAGCAAAGATAAGGATAGAAAATAAGCTATAAAGTCGGTTCGAGTTCATTCAAGCGGTTTGAAGTGATACCAGTGCGAATAGGCATGTTTTCCGAAGTCCCAACGTTTAATCCAACCCTACCGAATGGGGTTAGTTCATTTATTGAAGCGGTATCCAAACAATTGGCAAGAATAGGACATGAAGTTCACGTTTACGAAGGTAAAACATATTTTGGGCAAAAAAAAGAACAGAAGATAGGTGAAAATATAACCATTCACCGGTCTTTTTCATTGCCTTTATCACATTATCAAGGTTTAAGAATTCCTATTCCTGTAGGCTCCGTTTTTAAAGGTCTGAAAGAGGAATTAGATATCATTCATGCTCATGGACCTATTAATGGTATTGGAGCTTCGGCGATTGCGAAAGTGCAGAGAAACGTGATCGCAAAAGTCATAACATTTCATACACCAGGACATATGTATACTAGTTATATCCCAAGCTTTTTCGCGCCCGTTCGCTCAGGTTATTTTATTGATAGTTATGAGAAGTTAATTTATAACAGTTTTGATCTAATACTCACGCCTGCCGAAACTATTCGGAAAAATCTCATCCGCCGCAACTTTGAAGCCCAAAAAATCTTCGTTTTACCGAATTGTGTAAATTTAACGGAGAACCATAATCGGCTTAATGAAGAACGGATGCACCAACTGCGGAATCAGCTCGGCATAGATGGGAAAAAAGTTATAACCTACGTTGGGCGAATGAGCCCCGAGAAACGGATTCCTGATATTATCAATATGGTTCCACGAATAGTTCAAGAAGAACCTGATACCCATTTTCTGATAGTCGGAAAGGGGCCCTATTTAGAGAATTACCGCACGATGGCCCAAAAAGTTGATCCTGCGCACATTACTTTTACCGGCTATGTCTCCAATTATGATCTGGCAAATCTCTTGCATTTGAGCAATATAGGGGTCTTGTTCGTTAATGGAGCGCAGATCTTTGACATAACTCTTCTAAACTATTGGTCCAATGCACTCCCTGTGTGTGTGCGGCGGGCAGGGGGCATGGGCGATGTCATTTCCCATCGTGATAATGGCTTACTATTCGATACTTATAAGGAAGCCTTCAATCAGATTCTCACTTTACTCCAAGATGAAAAGCTCTCTAAACAATTAGGTAAGCGGGGATTTGAAACGGTAAAGAATAAATATACGGTCGAAAAAATCACCAAGACCATGCTTGATTATTATAAGATTGCCGCCGACCAATTCCATACCCCTAAAAATAATTACCTCTCCCTTATCCTGAAGTCTTTAATTCATAAAAAAGTCTGAATTCTCTTTTAACAAAGAGAACTTATTTCAATTCTTCGCGGGCAATGATTAAATTTTGAATTTCTGAAGTTCCCCCTCCAATTGAAAAAAACTTCGCGTCGCGTAGATACCGCTCCACGGGATAATTATCGGTATATCCCTCGCCGCCATGGATTTGAATGGCTTCGAGTGCAATCTCTACGGCTGTTTTACTTGAAAAAGCTTTTGCCATCGACGCTTCTTTCGTAAAATTTAACTCCATCGCGGCTAACTTTGCCGCACCATATGTTAAATGCCGCGCTGCTTGAAGTTTTGTGGCCATTTCGGCTATTTTCAAGCTAATTGCCTGAAACGTCGAAATCGGTTTCCCAAACTGAATTCGCGTTTTCGAATAGTTTTTTGAGGCCTCTAAAGCTGCCAGTGAAATCCCATTACACTCGGAGCTTAACGTAATTCGCTCCACATTAAACGTAGACATCAAAATTTGGAATCCTTTACCCTCTTTCCCAATTCGGTTTTCTTCAGGAATATGTACATTATCCAGTTTTAAAACGCCATTTACGACGCCATGCAACCCTAATAAGCCATACGGGTTTTCGGTAGTAAAGCCAGACGTACCCTTTTCTACCAAGAAAACGCTCATCCCCTGCCGTGAATCTCCCCTCGGATTCGTGCGGCACCAAATGAAGTAATAATCCGCAAGCCCCGCATTCGTGATGAATTTTTTAGATCCATTCAAGATATATTCATCGCCCTCTTTCTTGGCAGTCGTTTTGATACCAGCCGCATCGGATCCCGCCTCTTCTTCCGTAATGCAGATGCTGCACAATTTCTCACCGGTAGCAATCTTCGTTAAATACTTCTCTTTCTGTAATTCCGTCCCATGATTCGTGAGCGTATAGCCATCTAATATGCAGGGAGTACGAGTGACCGATACCGCTACATTCAGCTTTGCAAGTTCTTCGGTCATGATACAGTGCGCTATCATCCCCAAATCATTCCCATTATATTGTTCTGGAATTAAGGGACCAAAAAATCCCATACGACCCATTTTTTGTATCAGCGAGACTGGAATTGTCTTTGTCTGATTTATCTCATTTTGAATTGGACCCAATTCTTCGGAGAGAAAGGCACTTAGTTCCGCCTTCAACGCGATTTCCTTATCAGAATAATACAATTTTTCCATGCAAAAAACCCTTCAGTTACATCCTAAGCTTATGTGTAGTTCTTTTATTTAATACATTAACCTCACCTGAATCGCGGAAAGAGGGCGAGGGCATTTTTTCGTTCAATCAAGGTACGGACTTGCGCTTCAAATCCATCATAATTCTCCAATCCTTCGACCATGGTTGTGATTAACGGTTCAGGAAGAAAAGGAAAATCGCTCCCGAAGAGAATATGTGTAGGATCCGCTAATTCTTGGAGCGACCGTAGGGCATAGGGCGTCGCAGAAAGCGCAATATCATAATAGAGTGTCTTGAGATACTGAATGACTTTTTTTTCACCGAAAGAAATCCGCCATGCCAGAAAGGGCACTACGCCCCCCGCATGGGGAAAGATGAATCGGATATCAGAAAAACGCCTGAATGCCCGATTGTGGACAAGATTTGCTATCGCGCGTGTGGTGTCGAAAACAAACTCCATCACTGCCGGTGGCACATTGATTTTAGGTAGCATTTCTTTAGGTGGGGCATTGGGATGAACAAATACGACGGCTTTTCTACGATTTAAATCGGCGAAGAGTTCATCAAATTCGGGATCACCCAGATATCGGCCCTCAATATTGGATAATAGACTGACCCCATCTAGTTTCAAAGTATCTACCGCGTATTCAAGTTCAAGCAAGGACGCCTTCAAGTCTGGTAGCGGCAGTGTTGCAAATGCGCCAAACCGTTGCGGCTTTTTTTTGATCAACTGAGCGGCAAATTCGTTACAACGGCGTGATAAATTTCTTGCAAAGGCGAGATCCCCAAAATAAACTCCGGGCGCGGAAATCGAAACTATCGCTACTTCAATATGCTCCTTGTCCATTAAGGCGAGAGACCTTTCGACATCCCATTTGGGGAATACCACCCCCGCACTTTGCGTGATTCCGATTTTTGCTAATGCATCTAAATATTCCGGAGGTAAGATGTGATGATGCACATCAATACGGTGGAGATCGGTTCCCATATTATCTCACCTTTCTAATAATTCAATTAGGGGCTAAAATTTCCTATATCCTCTTAAAAATGAATTGAAATGTTCCTTTTAAATACATTTAATGTAATGAAGAATTTTAAATCATAAATATCTGAAAAGGAAGGTTATATATGGTGAAAGTTAAGAAAGTTGGCGAAGTCTATAAATGTTCCGTATGTGGGAATATCGTTGAAGTTAAGAAAGTGGGTGGCGGCGAATTAATCTGCTGTGGTAAACCAATGATTTTACAAACTAAATAAAGCGTGATAAATGTTTGTTTTAATTTTTGCCCTCTCTGTTTTTACGGGTAATAATTGAATAAAGATTAATGCATTATA
>CAYGYC010000112.1:0-12403 GCA_964353755.1 uncultured archaeon
CGTCGTTTTCCCCGTATCATGAGACCCCATCAGCCCAATTTTCAGAGTTCGTTTTTTGTCCCTTGCAAAATAATCCGATAATTTCTTCTGGACTCCCTGCAATGTTTTTGTCAAACGAAACCCTGCCTAAAATTGTCCGATTTTAAATCACAAAATTTTGAAATAATCATTTATACTAGTTATTTAAGAGCCTTATGATTATATTTGATTTCTTTTTAAGATATAAATACCCAACTTAACCTCTTTAGAAGGTGCAAATTTTATCTTAAATGAGGTAATTTCGGTAAAAATGTAATTGCCCTCAAAAATCTTTTCCTTTCATCAATTTAAAATAAAATAGATGCAGGGGGTGGGATTTCCGAACTCCCCGAAACAGGAGTTTTTCGGACCCACGGAATCAGGCAAAAGTGGTCAGCACTCTTGTCTCCTTCGAGACTGGATCTTGAGTCCAGCGCCGTTGACCAGCTTGGCTACCCCTGCCGTGATGGCGTTTTAGCGCTCCTTATTTCAGCGTTGCTCTTTTTATTTCAGCGCTATGGCTAGTTATTCAAATAGATTTTATAAAATTTTAGGTAGGTGAAAATTAAAAAGTTATCATACCCTAGATTTCATTCCCTAATCAGTGGTTTTTAAAATTCTCTGGATTTCTAAAGGCTAACTTGAAAAGGTAAAGAATTCTTTTGGGTGTAATATATGACCAATCCATTCGTAGAATTTTTTCAATCCATTACCGGTAAAAATATCTTAATTACTTCCCATGAAAATGCCGATCCCGATGCATTATGTAGCGCCTTTGCGATAGAACATCTTATTCATATACTCTATCCCGACATTAAGACGATAATCTGGTTTGATGAGTTAAATACCGCGGCGGAAAAAATACTTGAAAAATTAAATTTAGAATTACCGCTCCCGCCGGATTTTACCTGTGATGGAATTATTTTAGTAGATACCAATAGTGCCGACCAACTGGGTGAATTAAAAAGCCAAATAAATTGGGAAAAACCCGTCCTAATCATTGATCACCATATTCTCCATCCCGCTACCGAAAAAATTGCGAAGTACCAACTCATAAATGAAAATGCCGTAGCCACCGCCGAAATCATATTTGAAATCTATCAATCATTGAACGCCGTTTTATCAGAAAAACCGGCGAACTTAATTCTACTGGGGATACTCGCGGATTCCCGGCATTTATTGCTAGCCGATAATAAAACAATTCGGATTATTGATCAATTACTTCAATTTGGAGTTAATTATTCGGAATCAATTGAAATTTTGACCCTAACGATGGATCGCTCCGAGCGCCTTGCCCGGTTAAAAGCCGCGCAACGCGTAGCTCTGCATGAATTTGAAGGGTGGATCATTGCCGTTTCTCAGGTAAGTTCGTTTGAGGCGAGCGCCTGCCGAGCACTCATTAGCCTTGGAGCCGATGTCGCTCTGGTTTCTGGGAAAAAAAAGGATGAAATCCGGATCAGTGCCCGCGCCACTAATGAGATTGTGCATAAAACAAATCTTAATTTAGCGAAAGATGTGATGGAAAAAATCGGAGTACTTATCAATGGACAAGGGGGAGGTCACGATCGCGCTGCGGCCTGTAACGGCAAAGCCAATTTAGAAGACGGAATTACTTTAGCCCTTCAATTACTCAAAGAAAAGATATTAAGTAAATCGTAAGTCCTTATTCCTTTCGCGAATTATGGGTCCTTTATATTGACAACCCAACCGTAGGGGTCCTTGAGTTCGCCAAGTTGGATTTTGGTGAGGAGGTCATAGAGTTTCTGGGTAATTGGGCCGACCTTGAAATTATTGAACACGTATTCTTTGCCTTCGAAAGCGATGGAGCCAATTGAGGTAACGACCGCAGCAGTCCCAGTGCAAAACACTTCAGAAGCTTTAAAAACTTCCTCGTAGGACACATCTCGTTCCTCGACTTTCAACTTTAATTGATCGGCGGCGAGTTTCAAGACGGAATCCCGCGTGATGCCTGGAAGAATCGAGCCGAGCTTTGGCGTGACTACTTTGCCATCAAGCACGCAGAAGAAATTCGCAGTACCCACTTCTTCAATATATTTATCGTGAGCCGCATCTAAATAAATCACTTGATCATAGCCGCGATGGTGGGTTTCGATGGCGGGGATGATGGTGCCCGCATAATTCCCAATGAATTTTGCGTTTCCAGTGCCGCGCGGAGCCGCTCGATGATACTTTTTCGAAATTTCCAACTTGATGGGGTTAAAACCGGTTTTGAAATAAGCCCCTACCGGAACGACAAAGATGATCAGCGTGTAGGACGGCGCTGGCGCTACCCCTAAAACAGGTCCCGTGCCCGCAATGATGGGTCTAATATAGAGCGCACCTTTCCCATACGGCGGAATGTAGTCAAGATTAACTTTCACGACTTGTTTCACCCAATAGACAAACTTCTCAGGGTCATAAGGAGGAATACTGACACGAATGCAACTCTCTTTCATGCGTTTCCCATTCTCTAGTGGACGAAACAGGAGAATTTCATTCGTCTTTGTCCTTTGGGCCTTCATCCCTTCGAATACCCCTTGCCCATAGTTTAAAACGCCGGCACAGGGATTAATTTGAAAGGGTCCAAAGGGTTTTAATTCCCCTTCGCTCCAAGGTTGATTTCCTTCTTGGGTCGTCCAAAACATCGTTTTTGTAGGAATATATTCAAAGCCTAACTTATCCCAATCGATTTTCACTTTTGTCATATAGAATTATCTCTACAGAATTATAGTTTTTTAAGAAGTAAAAGTCATTTAAAAAATTTTAGGATATAGATTTTTAACATTAAGAGGCTTGAATTGATATATGAATGTGGAATTTGACAAAATTTTGAATAAGCTTACAGAATTTTCTATGAATCAATTTGATAAAGAGTATGAGAAAGGATCTTGGGGGAAAGGATTACTGCTCTATGGATTAATTGCGAAATATTTGTATAATGCAGATAAAAAAGCGCTTGATTTCGTTAACAAATGGGTAATTCAATCCATCGAAACGCAAACCATTGAAGGCGAATTAGGCGGCGGGGATCCCTCCCAATCGAATTTCGCATTGCTCGGTCTTTCAAGCCTTTTTTTCGCAAAACTCAAGCCAGAATCAACGCCCTATTCCCAGAGTTGTCAAAAACAGGCTGACTATTTTTTAAAGCAACCCTTGAAACGTACCAATAAAGGCGCCATATATTATTTGAAAAAGGTCCCTCAAATTTGGATTGATACGGTAATAATGATTTGTCCCTTCTTAGCACAGGCTGGGGCATATTTTCATGCGCCAGAATACACCGAAGAAGCAATCCATCAATTACAATTACATATGGAGTATCTGAGAGACCTCGAAACCGGGCTCTACCGACATATCTGGGATGAAACGCAGAAAAAATTCTATGAGGGATCTCTTTGGGGACGAGGCAATGGATGGATATTAGCGGCTTTAGTTGAAGTGGCGGAACAACTCTCACTGGACCATCCCACCAGACCGCGACTTATTGTTGAAATCCAAAGGTTGGCGGAATTATTAATTCTATGTCAAGATCCGTCGGGATTTTGGAGATTGTTTCTGGATGATCCTTCCGAAAAATCCAAGATTGAAAGTTCAGGAACCCTAATTATTGCCTATGGCTTATCGAAGGCAATTCGCAATGAATGGATCAATGCAGAGTATGCGGACTATGTTCAGAAGGCCTTTGATGCCGTGGTTTCGAGTGTAACTGAAGATGGAATGGTAACCAATGCCTCGGGCCCGACGGTAGATCCCAAATTTACCCCCTATAATAAGCCATTTCCCCACGCACAAGGATTCTTCCTCCTGACTACTCTTGAGATTACCAAACTACTGCAATTCCTGAAAGAGAGAGAGCTACTTTAAATAATAGGAGAGCGGTCCGCCGGCTTGGCGGTTAATCCGAAATAGACTAGAACTTTTCTCTATTTCCTCATTTATACCGCTTTAATGTTAAGTATCTCCAAGGAATCAGAAACTTGAACTTTTCCGGGCCCGGAAAGCACTTTTCCCACGTGAAATGCCGGTATCTTTCGTTTCTTCAATTCGGATTCAAAACGATCCAATTTATCCGGAGGAATGGAGAGCAGGAGCCCCCCGGCCGTTTCTGCCGCGGTGCCCTTTTCAAGCCCATATCCTAAAATTTCTGATACTTCAACCGCTTTATTCAAGACAGGAAGACTTTCAATTAAAATAGTTACCTTACTGTTCTCAGCCATGACCTTTGCATGTCCCACGAGCCCAAAGCCGGTGATATCCGTCGCGGCATTAATTGAAATTTTCTGGATGATTTCCGCAACGGGTTTATTGCTGATTAGCATGGCTTTTATGGCTAATTCCGGTAAATTCTCGAGTTGTTGGCGAGGGAAATTCGGAAAAACGTTTTCTACGGAAATGTCGGGATCGCGGAACATTCTGTAGAGTGCCATGGCGGGTTGAATACCCAATGGCTTGGTTAGAATAAGGCTGTCGCCAGGTTGCGCAGTAGACGAATAGACGATTTTCGCTGGATGGGAAATCCCAATCGCACAGCCGCCCAATAAGGGCCACGGATTGATAATGGTATGCCCTCCCACAATGGGCGCTTTGAGTTGTTGACAGAAATCATGGAACCCTTTCAGTAAATCTACAGCGATTTTATGTGGCATATCAGAAGGAAAAGCTTCAAAGACTAGCACCCCAGTAATATCAGTCACGCCCATGGCATATATGTCATTCGTGACATTGCACGCCGTTATTTGCCCTTGCAGATATCCATCATCGACAAGAGGCGTGAAGATATCAATCGTTTTTACCAGCGCCAAATCCTCTCTAATCTTTATCACCGCTGAATCTTCGCCAATTGCTGCTAGAATCTGATCATCTAACGGTGTTTTAATGCCAGCATCTTTCAATAAGGCGGAAAGTTCTTTTTGCGGTACCTTACAGCTTCACCCGTGAATATCCACTGCCTTAGTTAATCGATATTCATCCGACAGTTCTACATCACCTCCATCTAGTGAAGATCATTACTTGACTAGTAGGTTCTGGTTATTTAAAAATAGCAGAAGCAATTTTAATACATATACGTACCTTTTATATGCTAAACTTGAATTTGAGGATCAAGGCATTCGTAATGCGATTCGCCATTCAAATTTGAAAAAAATAGGAAATTACTAGAGATACTTTGTAAGAGGCTTCATTTTATTCTTTAATCTTCTTAATTTCTTCCTCAGCCCAAGGAAGGACACTTTTCCCATGCTTTAATGTTTTTAAGTCCGCGTCCAGATTCGTTGGTTTCATTTTGATAATCCAGCCTTCGCCATAAGGATCTTCATTAAGAGCGGCTACATCCCGTTTATTCACTTTTGGATTAGTTTCGATGACATCACCGCTCAGCGGGGCATATAACGGAATTACACCCTTCCCAGCCTCGGCAGTCCCAAAAGTCTTGCCCTGACTTATTGCTTTCCCTGTTTTGACACGGATGAATACTATTTTTCCTGCTCTTGCCAATCCAATGGTATCGAGCCCTACGCGAACTGTATCACCTTCCATTTTAGCCCACGTGTGCTGTTCATAGAAATACAGGTCATCCGGAAGTTCAAAATTACCTATCTTCACCATCTTTTTCACCACTTCCTGAAAATTTCCGAATTATTTCTCTTTGAAAATCTTTTAATTAGCAAATCGATTAAAATATGATCTCAGATAATAAATTAAAATAGATAACTCCGGAAGGAGAAATGAGAATTCTGGGATCATAAAATGGAGCGATGGACGCGCCCAGTTCCTGAAGGAGAAAAGAGTTAATTCTGGGATCGTAAAATGGACCGATGGACACGCCCTGCACAGGGCGAATTAAGCCGAGTTGAATTAGCCGAAATGAAAGTTCACAATACTTTATTTACTACCTTTTATGTGCAGATTGTCTCGTTGTTAAAGAGGACCTACGGGGTAGAGGGCGCCATCCAGGCCTTGCGCGAGATTGGGTACGGGTGTGCCGAAACACTGTGGAAATACAAAAAGCCCGAAAGAACAAAAAGTCTGCCTAAGCTCATTAACGATACCGTTAATATCGCCTTTTACTACAATGTGGATGTGAAGAAGAGAGAAGATGGCTTACTCATCATAGATAAGAACTGCCCCATATGTTGGGAGGGGGTCGTAGAAAAGGATATACCCTATTGCTGCATAATCGACGGTTTTCTGGAACGGTACTTCGTATTTGCGCATGAAGAATATGGTACTCCTCGAGCCCAGGTGCATGCGGTGAAATCGAAGGCGACTGGCGATGAGCAATGTGAACACCTCTGTATCCTACTAGATAAGGAAACGGAGGTGTAATGCGATGGTCAAGGAGAAACTGGGTTTTGCAGATCGCATGATCGCGAAAGTGGGTAAGCATTGGTTATGGTGGAGAGCTCGCAAGACCAATGGCTTACTGCTAAACCTGGCTATTAGAGAAGTTGTAAAAGGACTCGTGAAAATTTATCAAGACCTCCCAAATGCCTTATATCAATTCCAACAGATGGGGCTTCGTGCCGGTAATGATCTCATGTTTGAATGGCTAGACACCGTGAAACGCATGCTGGCTAAAAATCTTGAGGACTTGACCGTAGTGATTGAAGCCGCCTGGTATAGCTTCCTAGGGCAGCACATTTCTGAGATAACCTATTACGCAGAGCCCGGGCCACCACACATCATATGGACAACCGAGAAGTGCATCCTCTGTGGGGGGCTCCAGTACGACTCGACTTTACGCGTGGATGAGACCACGATGGGGCCTGATTGGAACTATGGGGATTTTGCGAGCGGTGTATTTCAAGCTGCCGTACAAATGCTGATTGATTATATGGAACTCCCATATTCGGCTGCAGTCAAGGAGACCAAGTGTATTTTACGCGGAGACCAATATCCGGAATTCACCGCGTGGTTTTCGCCAAAATAAATGCCCTAATAATGCCCAGAAATTGTACATCTTTCATAACAAGTGCCCAGAAGTCGCCAAAATAAAAATAATTTAGGCGAAGGTAAAAGGTAAATTTTTATTAATCCTTTTCTGAAAATAATTAGCAAGATGGTTTTACTAGAAAGTAAAATTCTAACGGAAGAGATGAAGATGATGTTTCCAAAGGATGAGAAAATTCCAATGTTAAAGACCGGTACGACAACGATGGGTGTTGTCTGCGATGATGGAGTAGTGTTAGCGACGGAATCCCAAGCGACAATGGGTTATTTAGTCGCCACCAAGGATGCCACGAAACTTTTTAAGATAACCCCGCGCGTGGGAATGACTATTGCGGGTAGCGTGGCTGATTGTCAGCAGCTCATAAAAACTTTAACTGCATTAATAGCCATTCGCGAATTAGAAAATGGGAAACCAATGTCCGTGAAAGCAGTTGCCCAATTGACCGCCGTGTTACTTTTCCAAAATAGGATGTTTCCTTATTATAGTGCCTTATTAATTGGTGGATTTGATGAATCCGGAACAAAATTATATAGTTTAGACCCATTTGGATCAGTGATCGAAGAAAAGAATTTCACATCTGTAGGGAGCGGGAGTGTAGTGGGCTTTGGTGTCTTAGAATCCGGCTTTAAAGATAAAATGACCATCAAACAGGGGATTGATTTAGTAAAGCGAGCTGTGGAGGCTGCAAAAAAACGGGATATCGCCTCAGGAGGAAAACTACAGATCGCTACGATTACCGGTAAAGGATTTGAATTCGTGAATTAATGCAATTATTTCCAATTTTTAATTTCCAATCTCTATTTTTATTGAAGGATGATATTTTAAATGGAAGATCCTTGGAGCTATCTTCATACCCAGCTCATTGCAGAATTAGCACGTGTTTTTAAAAGTTTAAAAATAGCCGAAGTAACCGCGGCAGACCTGCAAAATGCGATCGAAGAGCCGCCTCCGCCAAAAGTAGGAACTCCAAAATTAGGCGATCTGGCGACACCCATTTGTTTTGCATTATCCAAAAAGATGAAGAAAGCCCCGCGCCAGATTGCCGAGATGATTGGGAAAGGTATCAAACTCGAAAAAGTGCCTTACTTCTCAAAAGTCGAAATAGCCGGTGGCGGGTACATTAATTTCTTTATTAATTGGGAGAAATTTAATACCCTAGTCCTCACGCAAATTATTGAATTGAAAGAGAAATTCGGAAATTTATCGATCGGGAAGGGGCAAAAGGCCATTGTGGAGCACACCTCCCCCAATCCGACCAAACCATTACATATGGGAACGATGCGATGTGCGGTCATTGGAGATATTACGGGGCGCGTTTTAAAAAAAGCAGGGTATCAAGTCGAAATCGAGAATTATATGGATAACCTAGGAAGGCAAGTTGCCGTCCTCGTGTGGGGATATCAACATTTAAATCGAGAAGAATATGAACAGAAAGCCCCGCAAGCGAAAGATGATTTTAAATTAGGGTTACTTTATACCGGCGCATCGCAAAAAATCGAGGAAAAACCAGAATTAGAAAGTGAGATTCAGGATATTATAGCTAAATTAGAGAATAGCGATCCGGAAATTTCCCCTATAGCCGCAAATATAGTTGACAAAGCGCTAAAGGGACAACTGGAAACTGCCTGGCGGATGAACATCTTTTACGATTTATTAATTTGGGAAAGTGAAGTAATCAATTCAGGCATTTTTGAGGAAACCCTAACTAAACTCCTTCAATCCAAGTATGTCTATAAGATAACCGAAGGTGAGGATAAGGGCTGTATTGTCGTCGATATGTC
Source organism: uncultured archaeon (assembly GCA_964353755.1). GTDB lineage: Archaea > Asgardarchaeota > Lokiarchaeia > Helarchaeales > HEL-GB-A > CAYGYC01. Next base: position 8,749 of record CAYGYC010000112.1, read on the forward strand.
GGAATTTGGCGAAGATTATCAAAAAATGGAAAAGCCCTACAAAATTATCGTCAGATCCAATAATGTGGCGACCTATACCGGCAGGGATATCGGATTCCATTTCTTTAAATTAAATCTGGCAAAGGGGAAATTCAAATTCCGAAGGTGGGGGACCCAACCAAATGGGCTAGACCTCTGCGAGACCTCGAAAGAAGGAGAACATAACGAACAGTTTGGACATGGGGATTTGGTCATTAATGTCATTGGACAGGAGCAGAAATTTCCGCAACAAGTGGTAAATTATGCCCTAAAAATCGCAGGACATGAGAAGGAATACCAAAACTCGCATCATTTGAGTTTTGAATGGGTTTGGCTCCCCGGGCAGCAAGCGTTCAGCGGAAGAAAAGGCACTTGGATAGGGTTTGAGGCGGATGCGGCGTTGAACAAAGCCGTTGAATTAGCCGTAGAGGAAGTAAGAAAGCGGCATGAAGGGGAATTTTCGGAAGATTTAATAAAAGCCATTGCAGAAAGTATAGGTGTAGGGGCTGTTAAGTATTATTTAGCAAGATACAGCCTGAATAAAGCCATTGTCATTAAATGGGAAGATGTTTTAAATTTTGAAGGAGAAAGTGCCCCTTATCTTCAATACGCCTATGTGAGAACGCAAGGTATTTTCCGTAAGTATGAAGGAATCGTTCAGAATCCTAATCCTTCTTTATTAACCCATGAATCGGAATTAGAACTCATTAAATTAATTGCTAAATTTCCGCGCCTTATTCGGGAAGTAGTAACCAATTTGAATATCCATGAAATTGCAAATTACGCCCTCACGCTATCAGATAAATTCAATGAGTTTTACCATCAAGTCCCTGTTTTAAAAGCGCCCAGCGAGGAACTAAAAATAGCGCGATTACAGTTAGTTCATGCCATCAACATCTTATTAAAAATCCTTCTTGTGGATTTATTAGGTATCCAAGTTCCTGAACGCATGTAATTCTTTGAAACGTATAATTTGTTCTTTTAAAAGTATTTTTAATTCCTTTAAAAGTAATTTTTATCTTTTTAAAAGTATTCTATATGGGTATTACTGGTATGGATATATTATTTTAAAAGACTTTTACTTGTTCATGTAAAATAGATTAATATGGGGGGAATTATTAACTATAACTACTTCGCATAGAAATTGCGAGGAATCTAATGTCTTACAGCCATAATATATAGAACTTAAGAGGGTAACATGTTATGTCAGTAATATTAAACCAGGAACTAAATTATGGGAGTCGTTTTGCAGGCGATAAAATGATCTTGGAACCGGTGATCGATTTAAAGGAACCACGTCCCTTTCTTGATAGTCAAGTATTAAACCCAGAACTCTTTAAAAAAGGGATTTTACAATTAAATCATATTTTAATAGCCCATCCAGGAGTTAACTTGAATATGTATTACGATCCGATTGTAACCGTCACTGAAAATTATGTGGATTTTGATGGATTTGCCCGTTTTGGTCACACGTATTGTAAGATCCGATTTCCAGAGAAACTCTTTGATGGACATATCCGCCAAGAAGGCGTAACTAACGTAGATTTCAACCCCGGATTCATAAGAAATTTAAGGAATAGGTACACTACCCAAAAGCTCTGGTTGTGCATTGACGCTGAGGGCGTAGATTTGGCAGTGAATAAAGATTCATATCACTTGAAGAAAGTCGCAGTGCCGAAGTGGTGGAATGATGCCTATGTGAATCTGAAAAACTATGTTGATATCGAGAATTTAGAACCGAAGGTGTATGGAAAGGAAGCAGAAGACTATACTAAAGTGATTTTATCGGGGCAAGGTTTCCAAAAATTAGTTAATAAGGTGGAGCATAGCCATTATTCCCTCGATAAAGGAGTACGCTCCCTTCTTTGGAATAATAAAACAGTAGATCTCGTCTATAAGACTCCATCGAAAACGGAAGTGGATTCATCGGCCCCAATAGGTCTCATAACCCCGTGTGATAAACCCGTGAATTTGTGGGGAATTTGGAGAATTCAGAATTTATCGGAAATTGCAGAATATATAATTCAAGCAGACGTTTATATGGCCAAAAAACAGCCTAGCTTCTGGCTCTTACATGCCCGGTCAGGAGTGGAGTTACTGCTCGGATATACTCCCTATACTAACGCCTTATGGACCGAAAAAGCGCGAAAAGAGGTTGCCTATTTATTAGAACATCCCTATAGCTCCTCTTTTCCTTCTAGAATACCTCGGCGAAGACGACAATATATTCGAAGAAATAAGCAAAAAACCCGCAATAATTTTGTTCAAAATCACCCTGGGCAGCGAATTATACTTGATTTTATCCTCGGCTAGTTGCATTTCGCCTGTCCTTTCTTTTTTAACTCCTTTTTTTCAACTGAAAAGGTATATTTATAATTCCCCCTATACTTGTATTTTTAAAAGAGGTCTCATTTTGTGCAAGAGAAAACGATTGAAGCATATTCATTGGCATTAGCAGCATTCCAAAAAGGCGATTTGGAAAAAGCAATTAAATTTTGGAGAAAAGTTGTAAATAATAAAGCAATTAACGAAAAGGTGAGAGGAAAAGCATATCTAGGAATCGGATTTGCCTATTCAAAAGCCAACAAATTCAAAGAAGCCCTTGAATCCTATAAATCAGCCCTCACAACCTTTCAAAAGGCAAATGATAAAAAGGCACAAGCCGAATGTCTAGGAGTCATTGGGGATTTATATTTCAGAAATAATTTAGTAAAAGAAGCTATCATGGCATATCAAACCGCATTATCTCTTGCAAAGGAAATGAGAAATCGCGGTCTTGAAGCTGATTTGTTAGGAAATATTGGTTCGGTTTTCGATTTTATCGATAAATATGATGAGGCCATTGATTTTTTTAGCCGATCGTTGAAATTATATCGAAAAATTACTACCTATAAAAGTAATCGAGGGGAAGCACGAGCTTTGTATGATTTGGGGTTAGCTTATTATCATGCCAAGAAATTAGGCGAAGCGCGTATGCATTTAGAAAAAGCTTTGCGTATGATGAAAAAAAGCAATGATAAAAAGGGAGACGCGAATTGTCATGCTGCCCTTGGTGATATTTATTTTGAGCAAGGCGAGTTTGATAATGCGGAGAAATCATATAATCGCGCTATCGCTTTTTACCGGGCAAATAAAATGGGATATGGGATCCTTAATATTTTATTGGGATTAGCTAAAATCACCTATGAAAGGGGCGATTTCCCAGGTGCAAAAGACAAATTTGAAAATGTACTCGAACTTGCCAGCAAGGCGGATTACCCAAAAGTAAAAGCAGCATCGCACCTGTATCTTTCTACAATTTATATAAAATTAGGAAATCCAAAAGAAGCGGAAAATCATAAAATGAAAGCCCAGAAAATTTTTAAAGATTTAGGAATTGACATCGATAAAGAAAGCTGAAAGGTTAATCAGAACATGTTTTGTTTTGTTTGCCTACCATTCTTCTCAATAATTGACCTGTTTTTCTCAAATATAGTTCCATAATATGCCTTAGAGAAGCATATTTACAAGTTAATTTGATTTTCTTAGTTGTTATTGCTTTTATAACATCATCGATAGAGAGATTCTCAATATCAAGACAGGTTATAGCGTTGCCTATATCTAAAACATAATGGGCATCGCTTCCAGCTACCCCTGG
>CAYGYC010000113.1:0-12382 GCA_964353755.1 uncultured archaeon
ATCAAATTCTTGATATGGAACTAAAGTTCCATCCAGCTGTAAAATATAAAACTTCGATACTTCCTCTTCCCGCCGCTTAGGCTTTGGCTTTTCCTTCGCCTTAGCAGTTGCCGCTTCAACAGTGATGCTACGTGAACTCTCTGCCCGGTTGTGTCCCAAACAATTGATTTCAAATGATTTATACCACCCAAAGGGGGCTTTATAGCTTTCAAATCCCTTGGTTACGAGATTTTCTTTCATATTATTTAAAATTTTTATAGCAATTTCACTTGATGCCAATGAGGAACTGAGATGGGCATACGGATAAAGGACTACCACTTTTTCACCCAACTCTTTCGCTAATTGTTTAATATCCTCCACCGCTAATTCTACTATTTTTTCTGGATCTTTTCCATCGTCCTTTTCAATGGTAGTGAAAATCACTAACACTTTACCCTTCAATTCTAAGGAATGCTCTTCATCAGCGACTTCCTCTGCCGTCGATCCGGGCACTTTATTCCGCGTTTTGAACGCAAACCCGTCCGAATGAATCATCAGTAATTTCATCGTTTTCACTTCAATTGATTTAAATCATTTTAAACAAATAGTTTGAAGAATTATCAAATAAAGAAGTATTAATAATTTTTTTATTGGTTTTTTTCAATACGCTAATATTAAAGAACTACATTTGGTAGGAAAATATTTTAATTAAAAATTCACGATGGAGTGTTTTATGATGAAAATTAAGGACGAGGATACCCCCTATGTAGAACTAATTAAAGCCATGAATCGGAATTACCCCGTGAAATTCCCGATTTCCAAAAAAACCTTAGAGATGGTGAAAATTGTATATAGTCCTGAGCAGGCGCGGGTATTAAGCTATTTTAAAAAGCCATTTTTCGACCAAATTTCTGCTAAGGAACTGGCAAAGCGGACAGGATTAACGCCGAAAGAAATTAAAGAGATCCTTGACCCCTTAGCCGAAAAGGGCGTGGTGATGAAGATTTTTGGGAGTTATGCGCTCCTGCCTATTGTCCCTGGTCTCTATGAATTTTATTATATCGCGTCAAAGGATAATAAAGAGAATTTGATACATGTTGGTAAAATATTCGAGGAAATTGCTGAAGAAGGGTTTATGAATGAACTGATTGCGAGTAAAACTCCCTTCTTTAGGACTCTTCCCTCAAAAATTCCTGTTGAAAAAACGATTGAAATAAATAAAACTTTAAAACCAGAACATGAAATTCTCCCCTTCGAAGTGATTAGGGAGTATCTAAAAATGGCCCATTCTTGGGCAGTGGTCCAATGTGCCTGCAGGACACACAGCGCGTTATTAGGCGATAAATGCGAACGAACCGGAACGATTAATTGTATGGCATTGGATGTCGGGGCGGATTGGGTCCTCGAACGCGGTTGGGGGAAAAAAATAACCTATGAAGAGGCTTTGGCCCTTTTAGAAAAGAGTGAAAAAGAAGGATTAGTTCATACCATCATGAATACATCTTCCATTCCTATCTTGATTTGTAACTGTTGTCCTTGTCATTGTGGTATTCTTAGGACTATTATTAAGACGAGACATCCCCGAGCATGTGTCAAATCCAATTTTGTCCCTAAAATTGACCCGGAGAAATGTAAACTCTGCAATAAATGTACCCAAATTTGTCCGATGGAGGCTCTGTTTCATCATTATCCCGTAAAAGAAGATTTAACGGATGATTATATTGAACTTGTCGAAGAAAATTGTCTGGGCTGCGGCGTATGTGCTTCAAATTGTCCTCAAGATGCTATCACCATGATCAAAGTGCGCGGGAATATACCACCGGGTAATATCTTTGAATTATTTGAAAAAAGCGAAGCAGATAGAATATTCTAAAAATCAAAAAAAGGGGAAAAAAATATATTACTAATACAAAATTAATAAATATTATAAATCTTTCAGAAGAAAATAAATTCTAGAGGAGGATTGAACAATACCTATGGCTCAATCCATGAAAAAAACGGAAGGCGATAGAGTTTTAAAAGATATCACCTATGTTCAAAATTTTAAACCTGTCGCCTTAAATGCTATCCCGTTAAAAGTGTTTTCAACCATGAAAATCATTAAACCCATTTCGTTGAATGTATATCCTGAAATTTATGGGTATATTGTGCGAAAATTTGAGAGAGAGGAAGCAATTCAAAAATTGAAACACATGGGATATCAAACGGCCAAATATCTGTATTCCTTGATTCCAAAGCGGCTTATAAAGAAGGAAAGCCTGTTTGAAACATTTACTACCTTTGCGAAACACAATTCAGGAGAAAAGTTACAATTAAAAAATATAATCAAGCATAATAAGGTTATAAAAAGTTGTACAATCAGAAAATATAAATGCATTTTTTGTACGGGTGCGACGATCCCTGAAAACGTGGACATTCCCTTTTGTTATCCAAGTGCCGCGTTTTATCAACATTTTTATAATCTCAAATCCATTTCGTGTGGAAATTTAAAACCACGATTGGTTAACATCGAAGTGATCAAAACCGCAAAGGACAATAAAGATTATTGTGAATATCAATTAGAAGCACTTGACTAGTACGGAGCGATGATGGGAATGAGTAAGTTCTTCAAGAAAATGTTAGGAAATGTTGGGAAGCGAATTTATAACTGGAAGGCAGAAAAACAATCAATCCACTTATTTAGTTGCATGGTTCAAGCAATCGTCGCTGAATTCGCTGACATTTTTAAAGGGGATTATGAAAAGTCGATGGATACCTTAATCGAATTAGTCCGCCCCATGAGTGAAGAGGTAATTGCCACCCTATTACTTGAAACTAGTGTGATGGGCATTCCGCTGAAAAAATTAATTACCAAAGATACGAAAGATCTCCCCTGGATCATTGTCATTGCCTTATATGCTGTCTTTGGGAAAGGATCTGAAGCAATTTTCAAAAAACCCACATTAATTCCGAAAGAGAAATCTGCTGAACAGGTTGATACCTTGGTGATAGAATTAAAAAAATGTCCCTTCTGTTATTCTACCATGTTTCCTCCTGATCGATTTGGCGCCCATCGCTATGGAAAGTTACTTACCTTGACTATCGAACAAATGATTCAAGTTATCGAAGATTATATGAAAAATGACTTCCAGGTCGTTGCCCGGGAGACTAAATGCTTTCATAAAGGTGATGTGCTGTCTAATGCTATGGCTGAAATTCGCGTGTGGCTATACCCCAAACAGCAGCTCGATTTAATGGAATCGAATATCTATCTCAAACAAATTAAATAATTCTGCGCTATTGGTTCTAATAACATGTATCTAGCCACTCCGGCTTTCAATTCATATCCTTAGTAAAGATAAATCCCCTAGTTCTAGTAAAAAACAAAGTTTAATAAATTGATTGATTATACTTAAATTTCAACAAATAGTTTTAGTAGCTGCGAAACTTAAACCGTGGAGATTGCGGATCATTGCTGCATACAATATATATTATTGAGAAGAAAAGTGGACGGGCACTGTTTTCTAAATCGTATGAGTTCAATATAGATGAAACCTTGATTTCGGGTTTTTTGAGTGCGCTCTACGGGTTCGCCCAAGCGGAATTGGAAGAAGGTGGTATTGACAACATCGATATGTTCGGAAACCGATTTGTCTATGTCGATAATCGAGGGATACTCTATATTGGCGCGGCAGATAAACAAGACAGTGCGGCAATGCTCAATGAACAACTGAATGTCATTAAAGATAGTTTTAATGAAGCCTTTTGTGTTCCCGAAGACGGCGGCTTTGACAAGCTGAATTGGGATGGCAATGTAACTGGTTTTCGGAAGTTTGAAGAAACCCTTGACATGCTGGTCCAGCAATGGGAAATGGCCAAAAAAATGGCGAAATCCGCCTATATGATGGATCTGATCGATGTATATCAGAACCTTTTACAAGCATTAGCTAAGTTCCCCGAATTTGTCCAATTAAATTTGGCTGCAGGCGAAGAATTGAACATCTCTAAAATGGCATTTGACGAAGGATCTGCCGATATGATGATGCTATCTCAATTGGATGAGACCACCATTCGCGAAAACCTAAATAATATTCTAGAAAATTTTGTTTCTCTTCTCAAACGCAGTATGGATAAAATTAGCTTTGCCCAACGGTTACAAGAATTTATTTTCCCCTACCTTAAGTCGGATTGGGCTCGAATTAGAGAGGCTAAAGCCGATAATTTTTTCATTGACATATTTTTTTAGTTGACAAAAGTGTACTATGCGCCGAACTTTTGGGTTCTATCCATATAATCTAATAAGATAGGGATTATATCATTGGCTTTAATGCGGTGAAGCATGCCTTTTCGGGCTTCCCGTTCGGTGAATCGCTGATTAGGGTCAGTAAAGATGCCGGGTCCCGTAATCATTAAAGGAGACGGGTCGCCAGTATGTTTTCCTGAGGCGGTGCTGGTAATATGATCCGATAGAATTACAAGAAAAGTATCTTCAGGTAGATGATCATAAACCCACCCAATCATCAAATCAATTCGTTCTAAAGTTTCAATTTTTTCTTTTAGCATGTGATCATGCGAAACCTCATCGGTGCCTTCCAGATGTACTAGAATGAAATCGTAATTTGGCAATATCTCGATCGCCTTGCGTCCTTTTGCCATAAAATCAGAATCAATATATCCAGTTGCCCCAGGAACCTCAATAACATCCATGCCCATAAGCGCCCCAAGGCCTTTTATCAAACTAATTCCGGCAATGCAAGCTCCTTTGAGTTTACATTTATCGTAAAAACTCTCAAAATGAGGCGTAAATCCCGCCCCACGGGGCATGATCAAATTCCCCGGAGGCTTTTTATTCTGTCTTCGCTGTCTATTGACAGGATGATTATTTAAAACGTCATAGGATTTCCGAACAAATTCATTTACTAATTTGCTTGTCATTAGGGATGCGGGACTTCCATCGATAGAATGGGACTCTAAAATTTTTGCGCCTTCTTTCCAGGGATCAGTATCGGTGATGTTTGCAGAGAGCCCTGGTCCGCGGAAATGGAGCACACAGCGATAATCTGCCGCATTACGAAAAGTAAATTGAATGTTGGGTTCTGAAAGCTGAATTTCTTCATTTAAGGCATTCTCTAATTCAACGGTCCCTTCTCGTATATAATCTGCTGTCCGATTCAACAGAATGAAATTCTCATCAACCGTACAGTAATTACAACGAAGCGAGACATCCCCTTTCTCTAATTTTATCCCTGTACCGGCTACCTCAATTGGGCCTCGCCCCGTATAGGTTTCATAGGGATTATAACCCAGAATAGAAATATGCGCCGTATCAGAACCTGCGCATCGACCTGGTGCATTTAAGGGGTCAAAATTTCCCAGCATCGCATTCTGCGCAACCCGATGTAAATTTGGGATATGTGCCACCTCTAAAACAGTCTTTCCATTTAATTGCTTCATGGGTCTATCTGCAATCCCATCAATAACAATCATAATACTCGGCAAGAATTCTCCCTCAATGCGCAATGAGAAACTGCTCCATTAAAAATTTCTTAAAGGATTCGTACTCTTTTGTTAAATTCAAGTATTTTTCCTCTTTTTCTTGCATTTCTTGTAAGGATGGTGGTATTGGTGGATTGATCTCTAGAATTTTTTGAATTTCATCAGGAAATTTTGCAGGATCGGCAGTTTCAAAAGTAACACAGGGCAATTTGGTTTTATTTTTTTCCAAATATTTCATCAGACCGCCCCACCCCACTGCCCCATGGGGTTCAAGTATATATCCATATTTCTCATAAACCTCTGCAATTATTGCCTTCGTTTCTGTATCGGTTATGCTAAAACTATCTAAATCCTGCCGTAGCCAATCTAAATCTGGAATTTTAGAAAGGATTCCTTCATGGTCCATAATACCCCCATAAAGATCGACAATTCTAGCAAGATTTGATGGATGACCTACATTCATCGCATTACTTAAGCAATTTTTCGAGGGTATAATCTTTTTATATGTGCCTGTATGTAAGAAAATCGGCACTTCATTATTCTCATTTACCGCAGCGATATATTTTTTGACGGGTAATCCCATTTTTTTTGCTATAAAGCCACCCATTAAATTGCCGAAATTACCGGAAGGAACAGAAAAAATAACCGGATTAAAGGCGCCCTTTGTAATTTTTTGTTCGTTACTGCGAAAGAATGCCCAGAAATAATAAATACTTTGCGGTAACAATCTTCCCACATTGATAGAATTGGCAGATGATAAGCTCAAATCCTTTAAATCCGGATCGGCAAATGCTCTTTTCACAAGAGCTTGACAATCATCGAACTTACCATCGATCGCTAAAGCAGTCACATTTTTACCGAGGGTGGTCATCTGCTTGCGTTGTCTATCTGATACCTCGGTGATTGGAAACAAAACTGCAACCTTTATGTTATCCATGCCATGAAAAGCTGATGCCACAGCGCCTCCGGTATCCCCTGAGGTAGCCGTAAGGATTAATAACTCGCGATTATCTTGTTTTGTGAAATACTGCATTAACCTTGCCATTACCCTCGCAGCAAAATCCTTGAAAGATGCCGTGGGACCTTTATCCAGGCGTAAAACATACTTGTTTTTATAAACCCTATCTAAGGGGACCGGAAAGTTATATGCATCTTTCGTAATGTTTCTTAACACATCAGCGGGTACTTGATCCCCTACCAGTTTTGATAACACTGCATAAGCCAATTCTGGATACAGTAGCTCGGACAATTCCAATAATTCATTTTCTTTGAATTGAGGATATTCATCTGGAGTGTATAATCCTTTATCTAACGCTAGCCCCGTCAATAAAGCTGTCTTAAAATCCACCTTCGGTGTGCCATAGTTCGTAGAATGGAACCACATCATTTTTACCTCGTCTAAAGAAAAAGAAATCCTTTTGTGTATATCTAGTTTTCATTAATCTATTGTTTCAAATAAATTTTAGGCTTATTATAGTAAAAAAAAGGAAGTTATTTTATTAATTTTATGCTTGCATATCCAACTACGGAGCGGAAATCCTTATTTACTTCACCCGAATTGCCATATTTCAAGAGGACAGCTTCCTTAGCTCCCAATTCTTTAGCCGCACGAATTACCGTTGAGGTTGACCCATAACCACACATGGTGATGCCATTATCTCTCACGGTATTATATAACAACTTCTCATCTAATTTTAAAATGGCATTAATTGCTTTTTGATCTTGCGCTTTAGCGAAATCTGCGGGTTCCTGATGGGTCATATCGGTCGATGCCACTAAAACAACGTTGATATTCTGGCAACCTTTCGCGATGGCACTTCCCACATCCTGAAAAACAGAGAGCGAACCCGACGAAATCATGATGGGAACAAATTCAATGTTCCCAAATACATATTGAAGGAACGGAATTTGGAGTTCTAAAGAATGCTCATAAGAATGGGCGGTTGCCGAATCCGCAATTCTTTCAGAACTGGCTAATATTTTTTTTGCAACCGCTGAGTGTATCTTCGCAACACCCAGTGGCGTTGCCCACCCCCCGTCACATTGAATAGACGCAGGGGCTGCTCCAAATCCCCGGTGGTCAATCCCAACTACAATAAATAAATCCGGTTTTCCATCCAATGCCAGTTCGGCATATCCATGCGCCGCAATTGCCCCAGAATAAATATAACCGGCATGCGGGCTTACAATTGCTATGATTTGTCGCGGACCCGTTTCATTGACTGTGGGAATTTTATTAGGCCCTCTCTTATCTTCTTCAAAAAATTGTTGTAACACGTTCCTTAACGAATCTTCGGTTCCTTCATACCAACTTCCGGCATATTTCGCGTCTCTAATCACACTATCCACCCTTTACCAAAAAAACTGTTGATATCAAAAACGAAATCCCTTTTCATATTACATCTATTGCATTTACATGTTAAAAGATCATAATATTTTTTCTCATTTTCGACTAGCGATTGCAGTAAAACCGTCCACGTTCCACCACAACTACATTTCGTGGTTTCCACGATTTCATACTCTTCTGAAATGGCATTCACGATTTGGGCGGTATGGAAATTTCTTGACACCTGACATGCTCCAAAAAATTAAATCATCATTTTTTAAGAATTCATATACAATAATTATCTTAATGATTTTACTATTAAAAGTAAATGCGAGGCTTGAACTAATTGGGCAAAGAATTGAAAATCTACTTATTTCGGCACGGAGAATCCGAATTCAATAGGGATAAAAAATTCACTGGATGGCTAGACATTAATTTAACTCCCAAAGGCATCAAACAGGCGAATGTTCTTGCAGAAAAATTGCGGGATAAAGAATTCCAAGTAGCTTACTGTAGCCGTTTGAGCCGCTGCAAGGATACTCTAAATATTGTATTGAAATATCATCCGCGTATTAACGTCATCATAGACGATAGGATCATTGAACGATCCTACGGGGAGTTTGCAGGAAAAACCCATGAATGGTGCATTGAACGTTATGGAAAAAAGCAGTTTGATATCTATCATCGATCCTATGATGTGCCTCCCCCGGGTGGCGAGAGTATAAGAATGGTTGAAACTCGGGTGTTAGATTTTATTAAAGAATTGCTTGAAAAAATGAAGAAAGAGCGCGTTAGTGTCGCTGTTTCGGCCCATGGAAATTCTATGCGTCCGTTGCGCCGTTTTTTTGAGAAATTTTCTATCGAAGAAATGATGGACCTTGAAAACCCCTTTGATGATTATTTTGAATATACTGTCCAAGTGTGAGTGCCTGGGTCGTGCCCCCCTCGATAGACTCTTATTTCCAAAACCTTCCCCTTGGCTACCCCGAGATCCGAGACTTTCTATTAGACTTAAGAAAAATTTTCATGAATGAGCCCAATATTATAAAGATCCAAAAGGGACCCTGTATTTTTATCGGGGATACGCATGGCGATTTAGAAGCCTCCCAGCGGGTCATCGAAAAATTCCTGGAGGAGGAAATAACCCTAATTTTTTTAGGGGACTATGTAGACCGAGGCAAGTACCAATTGGAAAACGTTGTATTCCTCTTTCAGCTGAAAAAGGATTATCCTAACAAAATAATTCTATTAAGGGGCAATCATGAAGAAGAAGAAATGAATATCAACTATGGTTTTCGTAATGTCCTTATGAATCGCTATGGAAAGCAGTCTGATGAAGTTTTTAGGCAGTTCTTATTAACTTTTGCTCAATTACCGCTCTGTGTCCTCACCTGGAATCATATTTTCGGAGTTCATGGGGGCATCCCCATTTCATTAACAAATAAAATAGTCAGTTTGCAGGAAATTATGCAACTGAACAGGGGGCTTACTCATTTTGAGCAATTTGATCTAATTACTGCCCAACTCCTTTGGAATGATCCAAAAGAAGAACTAGAGGGGGCAATTCCAAGCGATAGAGGCATTGGATTCTATTTTGGACAAGATAAATTCGAAGAATTTATAAAATTTAATAATCTTCAATCGGTAATTCGTTCTCACGAGGTATTTCCCAATGGATTTAAATATTTTTTCAATAATCATTTAATCTCTATTTTTTCTGCTACGACTTACACGTATAATCAGAAGATCCAAGCAAAAATGGTAGCGATAGATCTTGAAGAAACGGTAAAATTGCTGAATATCGCAGACTAACAAATAAAACTAGAAAATATTAAGGAAAAAAAGGATTAAAAAGTCAAGAATTCTGTGCTTGCTAAAATTGATGTTTGATGAGCTTATACCGCTCTCGTCCACTTACCTTGCCAAATCGTTTTGTCTTGCTGCGGCGCATGATAACCATTGAAACCAGCGCAACGCCCAGAATGGCTATCAGGAAGATATAGAGACTGTAATCCGCGGGGGCCACTAAATAGCTGTAGATAGCAGACGGGGCGCTATTGCCAATAGCATCGGTTGCCTCTATATAGAAGTAGACTGTCGCGCCAGCCCCTTGTTTGGGTATAATGGCAATATATTCACCGTTGTAATAGATGGATGCCACGGCATGCCATCCCGCTTCATCATTCACGCGGTAATACACGACGACTTTCGATACCCCTGAGCCTATATCAACCATTTTAATATGAATTTCGACACTTTGGGATGACGTGGGTACTTGAATCGAGAGATTAAATGACACCACCGTCGGCGGAATATTATCAATGATCTTTCCGAGGGTCACATTCGCGGTCATGGTCGTCCGGAACAGGCTACCTCCTGGCACAACCAGCTGCAGAGTGGTATTGGTCAAGGAATAAGACCCATTCCAATAGAACTCGAGAGGACTCTGGGTCGCATCTACCATCTGAAGTGCCACGATTGGGACAGCTCCGTGGGTCAAATTTGCCCCATAAGGCCAAGTCAGGTAATAGGTGTAAAGCCCTGTCTGGGTCATACTAACGACTGTCTTCTTCCAAACCGGAAAGAGGACGCTTTCTAGCGGCGCTAAATCCGGATAATAGAAGTAGGTGACGACCTCCAGGTGATAACTCGCATTCCGCAAATTGGCAGTCACCTCCACGGTGAAGCTTTGTCCGGGAGTCAATGCGCTAATGGTGACATTGAAAGTCTCCAGCCAATTCCCGAGAACCAGGTATTCAAGATACGGATTTTTTGCACTCAAATTGAAGGCGTTATCGGCATCATCAATCGCATAAATATCCACCAGCACGCGGGTTCCGTTCCGGAATCGCGGCATGGAGACCGTATAGAAAGAGACATCAAGTCTGCCATTCAGGGTAAAGGAAGTGCCATTGAAACTCATAGGTAAAGTGACCCAGTTACTCCCTCCATTGACGGAATAAAGCAGCCACACGCCCGTAATCGGTTCAGAAACATTGCGCATTTCGTGGAATTGAATGGTGATATTCGCGTTCAGCCCTGCGGAATTCGGATAATCTGCCCAATTCGGATAAGGCCCGCCTTGATTATAGAGCAGCCCGTCAGGCGCTGAAATGGCCGGATAGGTGAAATTCGGCGCATATCTATCCACCACTGCCCCTTCAAACGTAGCAGTATCCATCCCGGGATTCCCCGCCAGATCGAGGGCTAAGGCATACACCGAGTACGTCCCATTCGCAAAGGCTTCATAGTAGCCTTGCCACAGAGACGGCGTAATTTGAGCCATTACCACGGAGATATTAGCCCCTCCGTATGTCACATTCAGCTGTACGGAGAAGAGCAGTTCATTGGTAGTCACATTAATCGTCACGGGTCCCGGCACTTGAGTTGGCACTTCAATGGTGATGACGGGAGGAGTGTTATCGACGGTTATCCCCCTGGGGAGACTATTCAACGAATTGCCGGCATTATCAAAGATCTGCACATATAAATTATGAGGTCCATCCGTAGTGGTCGCCGTATTCCAGACCTGGGAATAGGGACTGCTGGTAACGGTGCCCAGATTGACTCCCGTCCCAATGGCATCCAACCAGAAAGTCACATTCTTCACCCCGGAAGTACCATCGGTTGCCGTTGCCGTGATGGTGATACTACCCCTGAGATGCAATCCTGCCGTTGGATAGGTGATTGTGACAGCGCTCGGGGGAGTATTATCCACGATCACATTCGTCGGACTACTATCCAAGTAATTCTCCGCATTATCAAATACCTGAATGTAGAGGTTGTGGCTGCCATCAGAGGCAGTTCGAGTATTCCAGACCAGGGAATAGGGCGCACTGGTACTGGATCCAAGGTATGTGCCTCCAATAGCATCTATCCAGAAGGTTACATTCTTTACCCCAATGAGATCTATTGCAGTCCCCGTTATGGTGATATTATCTTTTAGATATGCGCCTGCCGCCGGGCTGGTAATTGTTGCCGTGGTCGGTGGCGCATTATCGACTGTTATACCAGTGGCACCGCTATCATAGGTATTTCCGGCGTTATCCACTATATGAATGTACAAATTATGCGCGCCATTCGTTGCACCGGTCGTATCCCAGTTTACGGAATAGGGCGCACTGAGAACGGTCCCGAGGTTCGTCCCGGTGCCGATGGCGTCTAGCCAGAAGGTCACACTTGCGACTCCTGAGTGGGTATCGGAAGCGGTTGCGGTGACTGGAATAGTCAAGCGCACGTATACCCCGGCACTGGGTGAAGTAATCATACCGGTCGGGGCGAGATTATCGACCGTCACAGCGGTCGCGCCGCTATCATAAGTATTTCCGGCATTATCGAGCACCTGAATGTACAAATTATGCGCGCCATTCGTTGCACCGGTCGTATCCCAGTTTACGGAATAGGGCGCACTGAGAACGGTCCCGAGGTTCGTCCCGGTGCCGATGGCGTCTAGCCAGAAGGTCACACTAGCAACTCCCGAGTGGGTATCGGAAGCGGTCGCGGTGATTGGAATGTTCAAACGTATATTTGCTCCCGCACTGGGCGCCGTGATTGAGCCGGTCGGAGCGAGATTATCGACTGTCACAGCGGTCGCGCCGCTAT
>CAYGYC010000114.1:0-12266 GCA_964353755.1 uncultured archaeon
GTTGAAAGATTAGATAAAAAGCTTCAAATGGTTTAAATTGATGGGGAATGCAAATAATTTTACCATTGGCGTTCTTATACACGGTAAGGGGTTCTGTTTTCCCGGTTAACGGGTCCCACTTTTCTATCCTTCCTTGATTTCGGATTTGAATTTCGCCACTGAATTTTTCTTTAGATAAATTAGCAATGAAGTATATCTCTCCAGCAGGCAAGCTACGATGATTATAGATAAGATGGTCTCTTTTTAATGAAATAATCTTGAGATCAAACGGACATAATTGGTCTAAAGGCGATTCCAAGACTTGCTGCAACCTTTTCTGAGTTGAAGTCCCTTTCAGAGGAAAATAAATTGCTTTACCGCCTTTTGAATTTTCGCGTATGATCTGCAGACTGCTGTTCTCGGGGTTTTCACCAAAAATATTATTAATAAGTTTGAATACCTGCGGATCATTCTGTAATTCCCGAGAGTTTGTCGGGAGCGTTCCAATTGAGATTATTGTTCCACCCCCCTGATAAAACGTCTCAATCTGTTCCAAAACTTTGAGAGAAATGGTCGTAAGCGGGGGGAGAATGAGAACTTTAAATTTTTCTTGATTGGCGTGCAGTTCGGCTTCATGGACTGAAATTTCCTCACTCAAGAAAGCCTCTTCAAAGACCAGATCAAAATCCCGCTGCATTTTTAAAAGGGCTTCCAAAATGTGGATGAAGTTCTTAAGCATCCGTTTCCAAGATTTTGGACGATATAAGAGCGAAAACTCAGCCCATAATGATGAAATGGGGAAGAATAACGCAATATCTGCTATATGGATACCTTCATTCATAAAACTTAAACGAGATATATAATCAGAGAAAATTGCATACTGATCCCAATAGGGTTGCTGGACGAAGTGCGACGGGGGAAAATCACGCTTTCGACATCCTTCCAAGGACATATGGGCACCGTGCCAGTTAATAAGATTTACGCCGCATGCCTCCATCCAATCTATCGTGGATTTCATCCGCTCAAATGTTGTTTTCCACCCTACCCCGCCAAAAATTTCGCAGAGAATTCGTTCTGCCCCCCTGATATGGGCAATGCTGGTAATGCATTTTGCGAGGAAATTCGGGCTGGATAACTCGGGGCAAATCGTTAAGGTGGTAACATTCTCATAGCCAGGTCTATCAGCGAGAAAATCGATTCCAGGAAGTTGCATTTTCGATAATGCGGGATAAAGAGCGCCATGCAATTTGGGGAGATGATTTAGATTCTCTTCCATGTTTAAATGTCCCGTAAACGCAATTCCATTGGCTACACACCAATCTGAGATTTGCTTGTAATAGGCCGTTTCATATAAGTGGGTGGCTATTTCATTATAATCACATCGCGTCTTAATATAAGTGCCAATAGGAAGAGCGAGCTCCTGTATTTTATCTTCCAACCGATAGCCTTTCTGATCGTCGAAGATTTGCAAAAAAGAGGGAGTCCACATTAATCCGATATAATTCGAGGGCTCATCCGTGAAAATCCCTATAATTGTATTATTAAAATACTGTCCAAAACGCTTTTTATATTCATCATAGGTATTTTCAAGAAAATATTCCACGGCTTTAGGGTTCAAAACATCAATATATCCCGCTTCACCCTTACACCACGGGGCGCCAATGGTATTAAATAACTGTCCACTGAAATATTTCTCAAAAAATATGATAATGCCCCATCTTCCCGGGGAAGCAACCCACTCAAGAGTATTTTCTTTAACAAAATCCTTCAGGTCAAGGACTTTTCCGCTCTCTAATTCAACGGCTTTAATGAATAAGGTTTTTTCAGGTAAGGCTAACGTGAAGTGTTTGCCACCTTTCATCTTAAAAATTCGATAAATAAGTCCAACATTTCTGAATTCTGGATGCTCGCGCAATAACTTTCCGCCCATAACCCCGGATGGCCAATTGTATTCGTCATATAAGATGACTTTGATATTTTTAGCCGCACATTTTTCGATGATGGTTTTCATTCGTTCCCAAAAGGCTTCTGAAAAATATTCGACTTTCATCCCCGTCCTGGGATGGGCAATCACCGTAAAAATATGCTTATCAATAAATTCATTCAGGTTCCATTCAATCTCTTCGTCGGAGATCTCACTATTTAAAAACCAGAAAGGAACAGGACTAAATTTGCGCGGTGGAATTTTAAAATTCTGTCGTATTTGTTCCATTGTTAACCAACCTTTTAACGTTTATAAAAGAATAATCCATTAACTACTCTAGTATAATTGTATTTCGGGCGGGAATCGAGCTTGACCCGCCCACACCTGTTAAACTATAGGCGGCTACCTTTAAAGCGAGATCTGTCATTTTTTCCAATGATAAGCCTTCCAGATAGCCCGTAATAAAACCGGAATCAAACGCATCCCCTGCCCCGATAGAATCCACAATTGGGTCTACGGGAATAGCAGGCTTCCGAAGTTGCTTATCTTCGGAACTCACTAAACACCCCTTGGCACCTAATTTTACTACGACGATTTTTGTACCATTTTTCAATAAAATTTTGAGAGCAGCAGTAATATTTTGGGTATTGGTGAGGCCTAATGCTTCATTTTCATCCACAAGGAGAATATCAAGGTTTTTTAAATCCGGCATAACCTTAAGCCACGGTTTATCAAGCGGCTGTAAGGGGAATTGGGGATCCATAGAGATTATGACACCCTGTTCTTTCGCTTGCTTGATCAAAGTATCTATTAACTCTTTTTGGGGGAAATGAAGATAGCCCCCAATGTGGAGTAGGCGTGAATTAAAGATATAGTCTAAATCATCTTCAGCGAAAGCTGTGGGCATGGGATCATGGGTCATCAACTGAAAGGTCATCGGTCGCTTTTGGCTTCCAAATAATAATATATAAACCCCTATTGCCGTCTGGGTATTTTTTTGGATTTTTAACCGGGAAATATCAATGCCTGCATCAGTGAGCGTCTTTTTAATAATCAAACTGAACGAATCGTCGGCGATATTCGTTATGACTCCTGTTTTGACACCTAATTTAGCAAGATTTTGAACGAAATAGCCGATAGATCCGGCTGTAAGACAGTCGATCGTCGATTCGCCAGTCCAATTAAGCAATGTATCGAAGCTTTTGGGGGCAATGCCATGAATAATCAGATCAATATTCAAGAGTCCAATCGTAATGACATCCAATTTCAAGCTCGAACCCTCAATGCGTGCCCGGTGGGAATAATTTCAGCCAAATCTTGGCATGGCGGGGAATATTACTTCGTTGACAATCCGGATTAATATCGCCTTGTTCGACCGCAAAGAAATAGGCTAGTAATTGCCCTGGAAGTATAGCAAGCAATGTAAAAAGCTCCGGGGAATCTGTGGGAACCCGCAGGACATAATCCATTTTATCAGCAATTTCGGTTTCTGATTCACTCACGATCCCTATTGCCGGGCTTTTGAGAATTACGGTGGCGTCTGCAATTTGGTTTAACCACTTCATGGCAGGATCTTTCAGGGGCACTAAAAGTATGGTCAAAATCTTCTCATTCGTTAAACCCAGAGCTCCATGAATATGTCGCGTGGGTACCATTGCATTGGTCGGTATGTGCGCCATTTCATCGAATTTCAAGCCTATTTCTTCCGCTGTGCCATAATTAGGACCGGATCCAACAATAATAATTGATCTTACATTCTTATGCGTTTTGGCAATGCTCAAACACCGTGCTGCGACCTGATCAAAGATCGTGGCCATTAATTTCGGAATTTGGCGTAATTCCGCTTCAATGTTTGAAAAATCGGAACTTTTTGGAGCACGTCTTTTCCCCAATTCGAGCGCAAGGTAAATCGCTACGGCAAGGCGGGTAACATAATGGAACGTATCCGAGCCACCCGTGTCGTATGTCGCAGCGCAAACGACAATTGTCCGGTCCGTGAGTTTAGTCAAAGGCGATCCACCTACAGAGGTGACCGCAACTGTAAAAGCTCCTTTTGCTGTAGCCTTTTTCGTTCCCTCAATCGTATCTATTGTGGTTCCACTCCCAGAATAGGCAAAAAAGGCCGTTCGCTCATCCATTACACGATCGCCAACAATGGCTTCACATGAATCCATATCGATGGCCTCAAGTCCTGCCCATTTCCAAAAGATTGGTGCCACCGCAAGTGCAATGAATTGGCTCGTTCCCATTCCAATTCCAATTATTTTATTGATTTTCCGTGCGATCATTTCCTCCGCTAATTTGCTCACCTCGGGTTGAATAGAGGCAAGAGTATCTTCCAGAAATTTCGCCTGATTACTAATATCGTTAAACAAATTGAAGGGATGGCCAGTTTTAGGTTGAGTCCCTAATGCCTTATACATCATAGGATATTCAGAGGTTTCTTCAATTGTTTTCCTGAGTGATTTCGCATCACCCGCAATACCCCATTCTTTTACCCGCGTATTTTGCGTCAAGATCTTCTTTTTATCACTCATTATTTTTCACCCTTACCCATAAATTAATGAAATTTTCATCCTAATTTACAAATTTTACTATCCATTTTAGAGTCTCAACGGATTTATAGCTTTAATTTTAGAAAATTTCTGAAAATGCTTCTCATTATCCGTATAGATTAAATGAACATCATTTTCCAACATAGAAGATATTATAATTGAATCATTAGTGGCGATATTGTTTTCTTCTGCAATTTTAAAAGCGGTTTTTAATGTGTTTTTAGTGATATTATAGAAGCGTAATCTTCGAGAATTTAAGAGAGTATTAAGTCTATAGTTTGCTTCTGAAGCACTAATCTTTTTCAAAAGCTTAAAATGAGTTTCAATTGCAATTATTGTATCAATATAACCAATGAAGTTGCCTTTGAGCGCATTTTTTAGAATCTCTAGAGATTGTATATGTTCGGGAGAGTTTTTGATATTAGCAAATATGATAATATTTGAGTCTATAAAGGCTTGTTCTGCCATAATTCTTCCTCAAGTTTGTCAAGTTCCTCTGAGCTTGGCGGATTCTCCATAATGATTGGATTATGAATTGCAATCCACAACGGATCATTTTCTAATGAAGTGGATTCATTAGTGATATCATTAATAACGCTTTCTTTATCACTTAACGCGCGCATAATAATCTTTGATAATAGTTCTTGCTGTGAAATTTTTATTTTTTTTTCTAATCTAAGATAAGCTATGAATTCTTCTAATTTCCCTTTGACATCGTCATCAATTTTAATTGAATGTGTCATAAATTAAAAGAAGAATCTTCTACTCATATACTTTTCTACTATTGAAAAATTAAATTTATTTCCTTTTCGTGTCATCTTTTATCTAATAAAATCTAATTTTTCATATTCAAATTCAGCTTTTATTCTGTGTTTCCATTTCCAGCGCACTTTGAAAAGTAAATAGACGAGAATTGGGAAAAGGCGAATGCCATAATAAAGGGATTTGGCAAGCCGAACGATACGTCGGTTCTTTCCGTAAAAGAATATATCGCTCATTCGTTTCGAGAATTTTGCCATTCGTCTATGTTGCATCGAATCGAAATATCGGAGATTATAGAAATTCTTGGAGATTACTTTATCCAAGGAATATAATTTAATTTGGATTCGAGGGGGTTCAAGTAAATTTTCAGGAAAGTCGTAGGAAAGGGGTTCTAATTGGATGCAATTATTTGCTGGGATTTCGATTGCCCGTTTTATTTTCGAGAGCACTTGATAATCTTGCGTTAAAAACACACATTCAAACTTGCAATCCGAAAACTGTTTGTTGAAGTCGTTGATTAGGAAAACGTCCGCCGTGAATTGGCGATGAATAAGCTTTCCGGTCTTCTCTTTTGCATTAAAGTTGGTCTTTAAATCATATTTCAGGCTCACAAGCACGGGCTGAAACGCAATGCGTACGTATTCATAGGAGAGCTTCGTTTCAAAATCATATTCAATTAGGCAGAAGGAAACCCCCGGCCAGGGAGAATCGATTTGCCAAAAGGCACAGCCTGCGTGTTGCCAGTTCAGTTTTCGGCGGCGATAATGTTCAATAGCGGTCTTCAAACCGACGCCCTGTGCTTGTTGCGATGCATGAATGATACTCTGCAACTCATCGGAGGGCTGGAAAGGGAGGGCGTAGCGCTGCAGCCGTAATTTATGGGCATTGGTAATTGCCATATATTGTCCGCGATAATTCATCGTGGAACTCCAAAAGTATAACTCCTCCTTCGGAATAATTTTTTCCAGTGTAGCGTAGTTCGGAAGAGAGTTCAGACCGAATTCACTGGTAAATGGAAAAGTATCATCCAAATAGAGCAGATATGGTCCCATTCCATGGAAAATTTCATAATTATGGTTATCACCACCCTCGGGTGAGGCCGGAATAAAGGGACGGTCATCAAAAGTCTTTACCGTCTTTGCCAAAATCTCCACGATATGGGCATTCGAGACAGAATGGAATTCATTCCCCCCACACCACAGCAGGAGAGAGGGATGATTTCGTAAAGATTTGACGATCGATTCGGCTTCCTCTTTCCATAACGTTAAGAATTTCTCATCTTTAGGAAGTGGGGCAATGTATGTGCAGGCAATAGGAAATTCTTGCCAGACCATCATGCCCTCTTCATCACATATTTTATAAAATGCCTCTTTCTCCTTTAAGCCTCCGCCCCAAACCCGCACCAAATTGAGATTCGCCTTTTTAGCAAGTTGGATATTTCGTATATAGCGTTCGTGATTGATGCGACCAAAGAGCGAATCAGGTGGAACCCAATTTCCCCCGCGAATGAATTCTCTTTCGCCATTTATTTGAAAAATCCAAGGATAATACTCAGGATCGATATTTTGGGAAATTAATTCGAATTGCCGAATTCCAAAGGTATCCTGAACCTCATCTTTTTGTGTGCCCTCTTGGATGAGTTCAATCCGGCAATTATAGAGATTCGGTGTTCCTTTATCCCACGGATACCACAGCTGAGGATTTTTCATTTGGAGTTCAATCTCTATTTGGCTTGAACCCGGTGCAATCTGCTTCTCCACTTCATGCCTCAGAGGAGTGGATTCAAAATTCTTGCCTTGAATTGTGGTAACGATTGAAACAGGCGTTTCCTTGGAATGATTCAGCATATCTAAAGTCAATTTGATGGTGGCCAGTTCTTTGTGTTCCAGTGAAGATCTGATGAAGTAAGAATCAATCGAAATAGGGTCCTTAATTTCCAGAGTGATATCATCCCAGATTCCCGATGTGATCATTTTCGGCGCGAAATCCCAGCCATAGGACATTTGGCACTTGAGAACTTTAAATCGATTCGGATAATTCTTTATGGCGGCCAACCGAACCAGAAGCACATTCTTTTTTTGCACTAACTTCGTAATATTAAACGAAATTTTACCGAACATCCCTTCGTGGTTCCCCAATTTAGTACCATTCAACCAGAATTCCGCAAAATAATCGACCCCCTTGAAAATCAAGTCAATAACTTTATTTCCGACCTCATCGGGCTCTATGATAAATTCTTTGTAATACCACCACTCAAATTTATTAACCCATTGGGATTTCTGATTAGTTTTTGCGTAGAAGGGGTCTTCAATTTGATTATTCTGCATGAGATCTAAACGCACATCGCCTGGAACGGTCGCATTCATCCAATTCGAAAAATTATAATTCGGTGTTTTGAAGATCTTCTCATATCCAACGCCATCTTTAAAAGATTGAAATTTCCAATCCGACCCATTGAGATCTTTTATAACACGCGGAATTTCTTGCACCAACCTATAAGTTCAACTGAAAAGTATAATATGTGGTTGATATGAGTTTTCCCCCTATAAATTAAAATCTGACTAGCTAAAACATTATAAGCTAAAACTTCAAACCATAATACAATTTGCACGGAGTAGAATCGGATTGAAACAATTCAAATTAGTATTTACTGGGTTGAGTAATGCAGGTAAAACATCATTCTTAAGTGTGCTTGACAAAGAGTTTCATAAGTTGGCAAAACTCGTGCCTACCAAAGGGGTGGAACGCTCTTTATCTACAATTCTAGGGTTTTCTATTATTAAATGGGACTTAGGAGGCCAAGAGCAATATAGATCAGAATATTTGAAGCCTCGATCAAACGTCTTATTAGAAGCGGAGTTAGTAGTTTTTCTGGTAGACATCCAGGAGGTGAATAGTTACCCCGAGGCGTTAGAGTATTATAAGAAGGTCTTGAATAAATTGAAAGAAAATGAGGAGAACCCACACCTTCTAATATGTCTGCATAAAGCGGATCCTGAAGTATGTGAGAAATACAAGAATAATATCAGGGATTTAATAAAATTATTTGAGGGCGTATCCAAGGGGTGGGATTATAAGTTCTATACCACTTCAATTTATAACCGAAGATCGATAGTGGAAGCATTTTCGTACGGGATTTCGTTATTCTTACCGAAGAAAAAATCACTGGATTATATCATACGTAACTTTATCGCTGAATCGCAAGGGGCCGGCGTATTGGGAGTGATGTTATGGGACCATAATGCATTTTTTCTCAATATGGTTTTTGAGGATAAAAAAGCAGAAACTGCCAGCTTAACGGCATCTATGGGAATTCTAGAAACAATTGAATCGTTTGGAAGCTCTGAGATGGGATTTCAATCTTTAACTCTGGAAGTTAATAAAGAATTCCAATTTGTAGTGAATCGGGTCGGAGAATTATTTACGACTATTGTAGGGCACAACATCGATTTTGAAAAAGTCTGGCAATTGTATGAGGAACATTATTTAACAAATTTAGAGGAAATTATTGAAAAGGACGAGTAGAAGGTTACTCCATTTCCGGGATCCATTCGATATGCTTTAAATAATCCTGAATGCGGTCTGCTAGTTCAAGATGAAAATCATCTTGATGAGTAGAAAATGCTTCTAACAAGGCTTTTAGAAACTCTCGAGTTTCTTCATCGCGAAGCTGCATAACGAGTTTATAATCAACTAATAGGGTGATTGTTTCCTGGTGCAAATCATTCATTTCGTGTTCTTTTTTCAAATCCTCATGTTTATCCGATAATTGTTTTTGGAGCGAGGAGATTTTTGTTTTAAGGTCTTCGCTTTCCATTTTTGATTCAAAAGTTGACTTGAATTTTGCAAGGGTCTCGTCGCTTTTAATTTTTTCAGACAGTTGCTTAATCATATCTTGTAAAGTTTTAATCATGCTCTCTTTATTTTTGACGGTTTCTTTTAGTTGTTCGTATTCAACTTCTATAGTAGCAGCTTTCTGTTCAGCGGCAAGAATGATAGCTAATTCATCCTCATTTATCTTGATTTGATTATTAATAATCGCATTGTATAACGCCGGTAATGTTTGGGTGTAGGTCTGTCCGATATTGGAGAGAACATCTTGAAAAGTAGTCGTACGCGCATCAAACCGCTTTATGGGGAATTCAGAGAGCACTATTTTAGCGCCTAGCGGAAGATTTTTCGTATAGGTTTTGGGGTCTTCATTTTTATCTAATACTAGCGAAATAACAAAATTGGGAGCGACGTAATATTGCGCAGTGATTAAACCCGAAAAAAAACTAACCACATTTAAATCTTTCAATTTTAAAGTGATTACATTGGCATCCAGTCGCCTCATGCGATGGAGGCTTCCAATACGCATGATCTCTTCTTCTGTTAATTCGAAATCCCCAGGATATTTATTGATAAGGAAAAATCCTTCTTTGTTAGTCCACCCAATTAAACAAATTCCGCGAGGCATAATTATGAAAAGTGATTAAGTCCTATAAATAAATTTGCCAAATAAAAGTAAAAGATAGAACCGAAAACACGATAAACCACAAGATGAAAAATAAAAACACGAGAATCGGAGATAAATTGCCACGCTATATTCTTATGAGGGTTTTATTACAGGGGAGATTGCGTTATAATCGATTCAAATTCGTCATTAAACCGACCAATTGCGCCACAATTAGGACAATAAATAATTGAAGGTATAGTTTGGTCTTTCTTTTCCCACTTATAATCACAGCATTTACACCGAAGTTCCATTCTTATCACCCTTAAATTATGTTTTCAAAGGGGGATTTTGGCTCATGATTTTAATGTTAAGGGGGATTTATAAGACTAATCAATTTTCTCATTGTGAAAAATTTTAGGAAAGCCTAAGAATTTAAATTGAAAAATGAAGTGTATCTATTATATTTAAGAAGTTTTACATCTTTTCTTTTTGTTATATATGCTATTTTTGAGGAATTACATTTGATCTAATTTTATGGAAAGTATAGCACCTTTATTAATAATTCCATGCTGCCTGTATTCGGCGCTTGCCTAGGGCAAACACTCGGAAATCAGAAAACCCGCAGATGAGGGGATTAGGCTTGTAATATCATATCATTCTGTCATTTATTTTTAAAAAGCTTTGAAAACTCCAGCTGTCCGAAGGGTTGTTCAATAAACCGATAGGTAAGAATGGAAAAGCTTAGGACGAGCGCGTAAGTATAGATGAAGGAAAGGAAAAAGGCTAACGGAATATTACTGATCCAACTAGAAATACCATTATAGATTGGGCTCGATAGGAGAATCACGAAAGGGTGCAGTAAGTAGATACTGTAACTTCTAACCCCAATGAAAGTGAGAGGGCGATTAACTAGTACCTTAGAGGGATAGAAGATTAACCCGATCATTAAACACACAAATACCAGTCCCCAGAGGTAATATAATTCAAAAACCCACATCAGCATACAGGCTAGTACCATTGCAAATACCATTAATCCTAATCCAACGCCTTTAATTAATCTTGTTTGCAAAAGTTCTTTCTTTACCAATATCCCTCGAATTAAAAGAAAACACAGAAGGCCGATGATAAAAAAGGGGAATTGTGTAATTATACTCATCTTGCTATAGAGTGAAGGGAGCCCTGGTATTCCATCCAAAATGATAGAATAGAAGTATGAAATAAACAAAAAGCCAACGAGTAACAAGAGGGCATATCTAATTCGCCGTATGAAGACGAGTAAAACGGGAACAATCAGATAGAACAGAAATAAGACTCCAATGGCCCAGCCTGCCTGCACAATGCTCTCTTCTAATCCCGGGAAAAAATTAAAGAGAAAGGTAAAATTAAGTAAGTAAGTTATGAATGAGTATCCGGTTCCTTGGTTAGCCCAAACCATTCGAATAGCCCAAACCACTATCATTATATAGAAGAGTGGTGCAATCCGTAAAAACCGACGAATGTAATACGCCTTCACTTGTTCAGGATTATTGAGCCGGTTGAAGTAACCAAGATACAAAGAAAAGCCACTCAATACAAAAAATGATTCGACAGCCGCCCAATTACTGATGGTATCTATGTATTCTAAAAAGTTTGTGTAGAAAGAGAGATGATAGATTAAAATCAACGTTGCTGTTAGAGCCTTGAAAGTATCAAGCCCCTCTAATCGTTCTGACATTTTAAAGCGACTTTATTTTATTTTTTTTATCGCGAATTTAAATTAAAAAAACACACTGCGTTTTTTGGTATATATATGTTCCCAATTTATTAGGCGACACTATTACTCGAAAGAAGCGCTAGAATTCTTTTTAATTACCGATTTTAATTAATTGATTGAACAAAAGAAGAATATTATTTTTTTATGAGAGAACGAAGCACATTAAGATTCATTTTATCTTCTTTATAATCTTTCCCCTTCGGCGTTTCGAGGACTCCCGGATGGTTCTGAAAGCGTTTATCATTCAGCAAATGTCTAAAGCCATCAAGTCCAATAATGCCATCGCCGATATGTTCGTGTCGATCCACATAAGACCCGCAATCATTCTTGGAATCATTGAGGTGGAATACATATAAATTGTTCAAACCAATAATACTGTCAAAAGAAGAAATAACCTCTTCATAGCCTTTTTCGGTACGAAAATCATAGCCCGCAGCGAAGGTATGGCAGGTATCGAAACAGGTGCCTATCCGATCAGGATAATCAATTAATTTCAAGAGGGTTGCGAGGTGCTCGAATTTATAGCCTAAATTAGTCCCTTGCCCAGCAGTAGTTTCTAAAAGCACCCTTATCTTGAATCCCTCTGTTTCAGAAAGTAATTTTCGTATTGCTTCGGCAGTAATTTGAAGCCCTTTCTCTTCCCCTATCCCTAAATGGGAGCCGGGATGTAGAATGGTAAAAGGTAAGTCTAATTGTTCGCCCCGCTCGAGTTCCATTTTCAGCCCCTCATACGATTTTTGAAATGTGTCGGAATCAGTGGTAGAAAGATTTATCAGATAGGTATTATGGGCGAAAACTGGCGAAATCTTGGTTTCAGAGCTTTTCGCGTGAAAAGTCTCTATTTCGTCGGCTGAC
>CAYGYC010000115.1:0-12186 GCA_964353755.1 uncultured archaeon
AATTCCAGAGGGAATACATTGATAGATTAATCAAAAACCGGGAGCGGGTGATAAACCCATGATCAAGTATATTGAGAGTAAAAAGGACCTTGCGTTCCACTTGGGACCGTTTTGAAACGAGGAGCGGAGAAAAGTAGGCTTCGAGTGTGGACTCAGACCGCGGGCAGGCGGGATTCAGGCGGTAGTAAATCTTAGAAGAGCAAGCGGTGCAATCTATTCCAAAAATAGCTTCTGAGGTCTTAGCTCCTTCGGCAGATGCGGAAGCTTTCCAAGACAATAACCAATTGGCGTTAGCGATGATCCAGAATGAGAATTTTGACCACGCCGCCGTGAACGACCTCTTCAACGGGTTAGGGGTCGAGTATATGAACGACGAAGGGCTCAAAGGAATTTACAAGAAACGCATGGAAACCCTCCAGCAGTATTTCACACCGACCCCGATTTCCGAGTTATTGGTGAAGGTGCTCCAGATCCCTAAGACCGCGACGGTATTGGATAATTGTTGCGGGTCCGGGCGGATGTTCTACCACCTTCCCAATAAGCGGCTCGTGACGGGCATCGAACTTGATGATTATTGCCGATGAAGCGCACGAATTAATGAACATTAATAAACTTTAATAAAAGAGTGTGATCAATATTAAATAGAATCAATATATTCAATATAAGAGATTGATTAATTGAAGAGATTCAATATAAGAGATTGGTTAATTGAAGAGATTGGTTGATTATTAACAATAATTGAAGATGAATGGTCGTCGAAACATGAGATTTATCATGAGAGGGACTATGTCGCATATCTTGTTAAAAGAAAATTCTCTCGTGGAAGAAATAGTGCAGGATATCATGCTAGCTCCGCCCGAAAAATATTACATTGAAATACATCTAACTAAAAATAGCGAACTAGAAAGTGAAGTAGTAAGTATAATTATTTTGAATACGGATACCAGTTTTGGAAATATTGTGAGAACGCTTGAATATTTTGCCACGAAATATAGTAAAATGCAGGATCCCAAATATAATTCCATCTCTCATGAATTTTTACAAATTATTGATGAAATGCAACGAATGAAGCCTCTGTATCCGAAAAATTTGTTTCGATTTGATAATGAATGAATTCCTCCCCTTTTTAAGAATCGCTGGAAATTTTTATTCGAGGTGGCTCATTCCTTAAAAATAAACATAACTTGGATGTGATAGAATTGGAAGATGAAACTGGGGAACCAAAGGTTGAAGTTGAAGTAAAAGTTGCAGAAGCCAAGCAACGAGATGTAGGCAGATCAATTATTCGATTA
This sequence comes from uncultured archaeon, assembly GCA_964353755.1. Classification (GTDB taxonomy): domain Archaea; phylum Asgardarchaeota; class Lokiarchaeia; order Helarchaeales; family HEL-GB-A; genus CAYGYC01. Next base: position 1,293 of record CAYGYC010000115.1, read on the forward strand.
GATTCAGGAATATGCCAGAAATTGAACATAACCACAGGATCAATTGTCAAAATTAAAGGAAAATCCCGTGTTACAGCCGCAATTGTTTGGCCTGCCTATCCCGAAGACCAAGATCAAGATATTATTCGAATGGATGGACGCATACGACAAAACATTAGTGTTTCAATTGGTGAAAAGGTTCGAGTCTCTCGTGCACAGGAAGATACCGCACGTGAAATCTTACTTTCCCCAATTAATGTTCGTATTAACCCCGGTGATCCGTATGTAGAGAGTTTTATCAAACGAAAACTCCTTAATTTCCCGATTACTGCGGGGGATATTATTCATATTCCCATTGGTTTGACCCGGGAAATCCCATTTCAAATCATTGCTACCAAACCCAGAGGAATCGTAATTGTCAAACAAAAGACCCTCTTAAAGGTGAGCGAAAGTCCTAGAGACGAAGTCCCTGGAGCCACGCCCCTGTTAACCTATGAAGATGTTGGTGGCTTAAAAGCGGAAATCCAACGAATCCGTGAAATGGTTGAACTTCCCTTAAAACATCCGGAACTTTTTAAAAAGTTAGGGATAGACCCTCCTAAAGGCATATTACTGCGCGGTCCCCCAGGTTGCGGAAAAACGCTTCTGGTAAAAGCTGTCGCAAATGAATCAGAAGCTTTCTTTAAACCTATCAATGGACCCGAAGTTATGAGTAAATTTTATGGAGAATCGGAGAAGCGATTACGTAATGTATTTGAGGATGCTGAGAAAAAAGCACCCAGTATCGTTTTTATAGATGAATTAGATGCCATTGCTCCCAAACGGGATGAAGTAACTGGTGAAGTCGAACGAAGAGTGGTAGCTCAATTATTAGCTTCGATGGATGGTCTAAAAACACGAGGAAGAGTGGTGGTGATTGGTGCAACTAATAGACCAAACTCTCTTGACCCTGCCTTACGACGTCCTGGTCGTTTCGACCGTGAAATTGAAATAGGCGTCCCTGATAAAGGTGGTCGAAAAGAAATTTTACAGATCCATACCCGTGGAATGCCCCTTACGGAAGATGTTAAACTCGATGTATTGGCTAACATTACCCATGGCTTTGTAGGAGCCGATTTGGCTGCTCTCTGCCGGGAAGCCGCAATGAAAGCCCTTCGCAGGTATCTCCCAAAACTGAATATCGAAGAAGAGGAAATCCCCCCCGCCATACTCGATGAGATTGTAGTCACTAATGACGATTTTATGGATGCCTTAAAAGAAGTTCAACCCTCAGCTATCCGGGAAGTATTAATTGAGATCCCAAATGTTCACTGGTCTGATATTGGCGGATTAGATGATGTAAAACAAGAATTACAGGAAAGTGTCGAATGGCCCTTTAAAGACCCGGAAAGTTATAAGAGGATGGCGATTAGGCCTCCTAAAGGAGTGCTTCTTATAGGTCCACCTGGTTGTGGAAAAACTATGTTAGCTCGTGCTATTGCCACGGAGAGTGAAGCTAACTTCATCTCCATTAAAGGACCCGAAATCCTTTCCAAATGGGTCGGGGAATCGGAAAAGGCAATCCGCGAAGTTTTTCGAAAAGCAAGGACCGTATCCCCGGCGATTATTTTCTTTGATGAAATAGATGCTATTAGTCCGATACGTGGTATGATATCAGGTGATTCAGGAGTAACTACACGCGTAATTAGTCAGCTGCTCACGGAAATGGATGGTCTCGAAATACTGCGCGATGTGGTAGTAATTGCCGCTACAAATCGCCCTGATATTATCGACCCCGCTCTGATTCGAGTTGGGCGATTCGACCGCATTATCTATGTTGGCGCGCCTGATGCAGATAGCCGTCGCAAGATTTTTGGAATTTATACCAAGAATATGCCCCTCGGAGCGGATGTCGACCTTGACATACTTGCCCGCGTAACAAAGGATTTTGCTGGGAGCGATATCGAAGGCGTCTGCCATGAAGCCGCACTGCTCGCGTTACGAGAAAATCGGAAAGCCGAAAAAGTATTTCACCGCCATTTTGACGAGGCAATTAAACTGATCCACCCTTCAGTCACTCCAGAGGTCAAAGCTGCTTATAAAACGAGCATGGAGAAGCTTAAAAGGGTTACTTTGGAAGCTTCCCACTACATATAACTCCTTTTTCTTCCTTCCGATTAAAATCTTGTTACTGCAGAGAGATTTTCCTTTCGTCTTCTCTTTCTGGAATTCCACCCTCAAAGAACAAGAATTACCTTTTTAAATCCTGATCTCAGATAATTAATTGACTTTTCACTACGGAAATTTTTTCCAAAAAATTTTGAAATTTTCAAGCTTTGTTAGCCTTTTCGAAGATTTTAGAACTCTAGGGAAAAGATTTCAAATTTTCTAGGTGTCTTTTCATGAATGACAAATTATGGAATGCTACTCCTCTTAAAAATTTAATATTATACGCCTTGATTCGAAATAAAGGTGTAGTTTTAGATGCCGAATTGTTGCGGCTTTTACAAAAAGACTATAATGACCTATCCGAAGCAAAACTCAGCCAAACACTGATGCAATTGGAGGTTCCCGGATTAATTCATGTTGCGCGGATTAAAAAAAATTTAAGAAGAATAGAACTCACCAAAGACGGACATGAATTATTTTCTCAAATGAATAGCAAATAACTAAACTTTTTCGTATATTAGTCTATACTAACGAAACCCTCTAATTTCCATTACATTAATTCAAAGTTATGAGAATTATTCTCCAATTAACAAATGCCTCTCAAATTTTCATAAAATTAGGTAATACCGCCTAGTTTTAACTTCAAAAACTGATAATTCGTTTTAATGATAATACATTTAAATATCCAAATACAATTTATTTTGAACGATAATCTTCCTTACTATTAACAAAAAAAGAGAAAAAAGGCTAAAGAAAGGAACATAGAAGAGGTTTCAACGTGCCAGACGATGCATCTACCATTGATTACTTTGTTAGAGAACTGATGAATGCAAATAACACTATTACAGCGATCTCTTACATCTCACCAGATGGAACCATAATCTTTCAAACTTCCAATTGGGATATTTCATCCGATATTATCAGTGTACTTAATGCTTGGCGACAAACGGCTTCTTCGGTTGTCGTTCAAGGCATAAAGTATTCCACTCTTCAATGTACTCCTGAACGACTAGTTTCCACCAATATCCTGGGGCAGGGTCATATTGTTGCCTCGGGCGAAAGAGAACGAATTTTACTTGCCTATGTTACTCCTGATGGTGGTGCTGGAATCGCCTATATGGATGTCGCTCGCACACTTTCACAAATCCTAGGCACTGGAGGTGCCCCGCCTCAACCTGCGCCCTATCAACCTGTTGCGCCTCAGCCTGCGCCTTATCAGCCCCCAGCGCCTCAACCCGCACCGATGGCACAACCCCAATATGAAGCTCAACCCCAATATATCCAAGACCAATTCCGACAAACTGCTGCTAGACCCGCAGAGCCTCGTCCAGTCCCGAAAAGTAGCTGGACCTCCGGTTCTCCTGATACGGAAATGAAAAATATTATTTGGGAAGTGGAGGAATTCCGAAAATACGTCGAAACCGGTAATCTGGCGGTATTTCTCCGGAATGTTTTACAAGAAGGAGACCAAATTAAAATCTGGGAAATTCTTAAACTAATTCGCCATTTTAAATCGTTACTTCAATTGGGATAAGTTCAATATCCCGTAGGTTTGAAAGTATAACACACTCTAGTTGATGTGTTTGAACCTGAATCCTTTTGAAAAAGAATCAATATTTTATGAAAGCCTTGATACAGCTACTGTCCGTTGCGGCACTTGTTACCGGCGATGTATCATTGCTGAGGGGAAACTTGGGTTCTGTAAAACTCGGATAAACCATAAGGGAAAATTATATTGTTTAACTTACGGAAATATTAGTTCCATATCCAATAATCCCATTGAGAAAAAACCTTTTTACCATTTTTTCCCGGGCACGACTGCCCTCACCATTGGAACGTGGGGGTGCAATTTTACCTGTCCTTTCTGCCAAAATTGGGATATCAGTAAAGTTTCTCCTGCTACTCATGAAACCTCAAATTATCTCTCTCCAGAACAATTTGTAGAATTATTAAAGAAATCTCACTCGAATGGGACGAGCTTTAGTTTTAATGAACCCACTCTCCTTTTAGAATATGCCATTGATGTGATAAAGATTGCAAAGCCCCTCAACTTTTATCAAACGTATGTTACTAATATGTATATGACGGAAGAAGCACTCAAGCTGTTAATTACCAGTGGATGCGATGCTTTCTGCGCAAATGTTAAAGGCGGATCCTCCTTTTACCAAAAATATTGTGCCGCGGATTTGGAGGTCGTGTGGCGGAACCTCAAGATTGCTAAGGACTTAGGGGCACATGTGGAAATAGTCACCCTGATAATTCCTAACGAAAATGATTCCGAGGAAATCCTGAGAGAAACGGCAAGAAAAATTAAAGATCTCCTTGGTGAAAGCACCCCTTGGCACTGTAATCAGTACTATCCGGCCTACAAGGCGTTAGATGTTGGATTAGCAAATTATCGAACTCCAATAGAAACCCTAGAGAAAGCATATCAAATTGGACGGGAGGAAGGGCTGAAATTCGTGTATGTCGGCAATGTAGGTCATAAGTTAGAAAATACCTTCTGTCCTAATTGTGAAGCTTTATTAATTGAAAGAACTATCTTTGGAGTCAAGAAAAATAACTTACAAAATGGGAATACATGCCCTTCGTGCGGCGAATCAATTCCTATTATCAATACGATCAAATCTGCTTCGCATTAATTATAGAACTGGTTTCTTCTTCGCCCGCCCTTCTAGCCAATAGCGTACATTTACCTTATTCAGAAGGTTTCTAATTTTAACAAGTCGTTTTAAATATTCACTTTGAATTTCCTCAGGAACAATGGGGATTTCTTTCCGCTCTTTAATGATTTTTTCAATTTCCTCGATTTTCACAGGAATTGCTTTCACTTTTTTCGCGGGGATTTCTTCTCCAATTAAACTCTGAAACGCCGCTTTCCAGGTTTCTATCCATGGCTGGGTGAAATCCTTCCCCACATAATTAATTTTTGTTCGATTAACTTTAATACAATCATAGCAACATGATTCTTCGCAACTTCCGCAGTATAAACATAAATCTTTATTAACCGCGATTTTTTCTTTCGGATCTTTTGGAAGATACCATGAGTTTGAAGGACAAATTTTGATACATGCTTTGCAGCCCAAGGGATCACATTTGTCCAAATTCTGTAACTTTATCTCTCCTTCAAAAAACTTATCTAACTTAATCGCTTTCGTAGGGCAGAGGACACACCACCCGCACGCAATACATTTTTCCTTATCAATAATGGCTTTGCCCTCAATTTTGGGGTCTTTTATAGTGCGCTTTACCTCTGAATTGCATATTATTTTGAATACTTCAGTCGGGCAAATCTTCTCACAGAGCCCACAATAATCGCATTTCTTTTCATTTATCCGCAGGTTCTTTCCAGGAAAGGGGCGTGAAGGTTCCGGCTCCCCCTCATCGATCTCAATAGCATCACAAAAATCCTTGCAAAGCATGCAATAACAACATTTTTTCTCATCAATTTCAATAGTTCCCGAGATGCCTTTCGGAAATTCTCCGCGCGGTCTTCCTGGATATTTCACCACGTCATCCTTTTTCTGAAGTTTTAAATCCGCCTTTATAGCATCCGTAGGGCACACTAATTCGCAATAGCGACAAGGGATACATTTCTCTTCATCCAGATCTATTTTGAAATCCAGTTTTGGATATTCCGGTAGTTCTCGAATTGATTTTTCATTAAATTTAAATTCTATCGCATACACGGGACAAAGGATGGCACACAGCCCACAAAATACACACTTTTCTACATCAAATAAAACATAAGGCGCCATTGGCTTGGCTTTTCTGGATTCAAGCGCCGTGGCAATCTCATGGACAGGCCCTAATTCAATAGCCTTTGTAGGGCAAATTTGCACACAGATTCCACAACCTGTACATTTATTTGTTAGATATGTCAATTCCTTCTTGAGCTTAGGGCTTTTCCACGTTAAAATGATATCCTGATTTTCAAGAACTTCCATTGCCTTTTTTATTTCGCGCTCAGCCATCTTTTAACTACGCCCTGCATTCATTTAAAAAGTTCTCGACTTCCAAATAATGGTTAATAATCTATCAAATAATGCTTTCGTTAACTTAACAATTTTTGAATATTGGCTTCTATCACCTTAAACGGAAACGATCCCGCTAATCTATTAACGATCAGCCCCTTTCTGAAAAATAAGAGGGTCGGAACGCCTTGTATCTGGAACTGCTCGGCAATTGCCGCTGCTTGATCGATATCCAAATTCGCAAAAATGATGTCTCGGTGAAGTTTCGCCAATTTTTTAAGAATTGGGTCTAAGGCTTTACACGGTTTACACCACGTTGCATAGCATTCAACTAACACCTTTTCATTTTTCTGAACTATTTCCCAAAAATTCAGCACATCTAAGGATATTAACTGTCCTTGGGTATTCGAATCAATCTTCTCCTCCACAGGATGAACTAATCCATCCTGAAATCGCTGCTTTTTTCTTCTACGAATTTCTTCTAATTCCGCATCGGCGTCTTCATCGCCCTTACTCATAAGCGGAAATACACTTTTTCAATTCAAAAAAATAGGGGCAATTTTACTGGGCATTTTATGTTATTTTCTGGGGATAATATTTTATATTTTAGATAATTTATACAATTAGATATTCCAAAATGAATTATCTGAGGCTAGTAAAATGGGTAAAAAATATGCGCAAAATGTGGTTTCGGGCGTCAAAACAGTGCCCTCCCTCCCGTATCATAAACCGGATGCTTTCTTTTATCCCATCTTAATGGGGAAAAATCGAGTCCCGGGTGCGAAATTATGGGCATATTACTTCTTCTTACACATAACAGACGATCTCGCGCGGAATCCGACGGTTTCCTGGGCGGATCGGCATCGGCACCCTGAAGGATCCGATGAAATATATTTAGTGATAGGTGATTCGGGTGCAATAACGGTCGAAGTAACCCTGGGAGACAATAACGAAATGGAAACTTATGAGATCATCAGTCCGGGCGCCGTCTTTATTCCTGCCGGGATTACACATAGTATCAAACCGATAAAAATGACCCCCGGAAAATGCGGGGGGATTCTAGCAATAGTTTCTAATGGCGAATACATTACCCTTCCCCCAAAATAATTAATACTTCGAATGAGGAATCTCCTATAGAATATACACGAGAAGTGAGTTAAAATGCCGATTGCGAAAGGTTCTGATTCTGAGCAAGAAGTGCTATCGGAGTTAGCAAAAATGTTGTTAGTTTCCGCACGGACCGCTCCGAAATCGAAAGGGCTTGATAGTATTCAAACGGCGATCGTGACAGGCAAAGAGAAAGAGAAAATCGCTGAAAAAATGAGATCGTATGCCTCCCAGAAAGCAGATACGTGGTATCGAGACGCCAAGAATGTGGAGGATTCCGCGCTCCTTATCCTAATTGGGGTTCAGGGAATCCCCATTGATCTCGCGAATTGCGGGCTCTGCGGATTTAATACCTGCGAAGAATTAACCGAAAAACGAAAAAAAGCCCAGACTTTGAAACCAAATTGTGCGTTTAAATTAATGGACCTAGGTATCGCCTTAGGATCTGCCGCTAAAACCGCCTCTATTCACAATGTGGATTGCCGAATTATGTACAGGCCTGGAAAAGCAGCAAAAGCGCTTGGTTACTTACCCGATATCGATTTAATTATCGCCATCCCTCTTTCCGCGAGCGGGAAAAATATTTATTTCGATAGATAGGACTTCATAGCGCTTCTAGATTGCCTAGTTATTTGTTATTTCTTTCTTATCTTTCTTATTGGTTTTTTTCCGATTGGTATAAAAATAAAATTTTATCACAAAGATAAAGAGCAAAATATTTAATAAAGATAAGGAACTGATAGAAACTGACGATTAGTTAATTAATAGAAATTGACGATGACATTATTCCTCAAAATCGTCGTAAAAAAGACTACTAAACCTCATAATCATTGTAAAAATGATAAGATTTGCCAGAGGCTAGTATGATGAGTAAAGACAGAATGATTGCGATTTTGGAAAGTGCCACTAAACCGGATATCCCTTCGGTTGTGGTTCATACGAAAGATTATATTTACTGTCTAGTAGCAAATGATCCTGATTTAACTACTTGGAAAGAAGCTTCCATCACCTTTCCGGATATGACTCTCGAAGAAAAAGATATTCCCGCGGGAAAGGCGTTGATGCTTCTGATTGAAGAACTATTACGCGGCTTACCCAATTACGTAGAAAATTTACCTTTTGCCAAAAATGAAGGGGAAATAGCAGCTCTCATTGAGCAGCTCAAAAGTAAGTAATCCTACCAAGGTTCGTTCTTATTTTCTTGTTTAATTAAGGTTTCATTTCTATTACATCAAACCGATTTATACGCACCTAAAATTTTTAATTAATTGATTTTAAATCCGATTTCTAAAATAATGTATAAAACGGATTCAGGGGCGCAGCGCCATATCCCACTTTTACAAGATCGGGATAAATTTTCTCTAGGTATTTCTCTGCACGCACCACGGCTTCATACAGATCATAATTTGAGGCGAGATTCGCCGTAATAGCTGCCGAGAGGACGCACCCTGTCCCATGCCGAGCCTGCGTTGAAATCCGGGTTTTCCTGAAAAGGTGGTGCGTTCCATCCGGTAACAACAAGAAATCCACCACTTGTTTTGAATTTAGATGTCCCCCTTTGAGAAGAACGGCTTTTGCTCCTCGTTGTAGTAAATGTTCAGCGACTTCCCTAAAATTGGCTTCGGATTCTATATGCATCCCTGAAAATTGCTCTGCCTCATAAATATTTGGAGTGATAATCGTAGCGATCGGGAAAAGCTGCTCCATTGCTATATCAATTGCTGATGGCTCTAATAAATCACGCCCAGTTCCGGCTTTGAGAATGGGATCCACCACAATGGGTATTGCTAGCGCCTTGAGTTTATTCACCAGAAGTTGAATGATGTCGGCGGAAGCTAGCATCCCCGTTTTAATTGCCTGAATTGAGAAATCCTCCAGCAAAACATCCAGTTGCGCTTCAATTATTTCCAGCGGAATCTTAAAAATCGTCGAAATTTTCGTGGTATTTTGCGCCGTGATAGCCGTAATTACCGATAGCCCATACACTTTATGCGCGGCAAATGTTTTCAGATCCGCCTGAATTCCAGCTCCCGCACTACTATCCGAGCCCGCAATGGTGAGCGCAATTTTACTCATTTCTGGTCCCTCTGAAAAATATCATTTATAAGTAATTTAAATCAAATTACAATTATAAATCCTATTTTATGTTTTAAGAGGAATATTTTAATCTTATTTGCCAAAATGTGCTGGTGATATATATGTCCAGGATATTAGAGTGTAATGTCGGTGACAAGCGGTTTCAAACCACCCACAAACTCCTTTTATATGGAACCTGTGTGCCGGATCGCTATCCGGAAATATTCGAACAGTTCACTTTGGGCCGAACTCCGATTCATGCCTGTCTCGAAGCGCTCTATGTGGATCAGGTGGGCTACAAATTGGTCAGCATCATTAAATATTCGAAGATTAGCGAGCTGACTATTTTAACAATCGATGGTAGTCCCCATTGCTATCAATTGCATGTTTTAGGGCAGGATCTCCTTCGGCATTTTTCGAATGCAGGCGAACTCGCCATTTCTCACTATGTTATTGAAAAAGGAGAAGTGTTTGAAATATCGTATAAAGCCATTACAACCGCCCGACACCTCAGTTGGGTGCAAAAGCTATTAGAACCTGAAAAGAAATAAGGTGCTTATTCCTCATAACTCCTAGGAGATGAGCAAAATGCAAGAATATCCGGAACAACGCTTAAAAAATAAAGTAATTCTAATTACAGGTGCTGCCAGCGGGATTGGTCGAGCGTCCGCGATCCGAATGGCTAAAGAAGGGGCTACAATTATTGTGAATGATATCAATCAAGCCAATATTGATGAAACGGTGAAAACGATTAAGGCATTTGGTGGTGAAGCCTTTGGATATTTGGCAGATGTGACAAAGAAAGATCAAGTAGATGCCATGATAGAGGCAGTGCATGAAAAATATGGGCGAATTGATGTCCTATTCGCGAATGCGGGCATCGCCGATTACTCTAAATTCATCAGAATGAAAGAGGAATTTTGGGATCATATCTTTGAAGTAAATACGAAGGGAGTATTTCTTGTAACTCAAGCAGTAGTAAAAAAGATGATTAGATATGAGGTACCTGAGAATAAACTAAGAGGGAAAATAATAATAACTTCATCAAGGGCTGGCAAGGACGGCCAAACCGAAATGTCTGCCTATAGTGCTTCGAAAGCTGCGCTAATCCAATTAAAAACTGCTCTAGCGAAAGAATTGGGTTCCCAAAAAATTACAGTAAATGCAATATGCCCAGGCACTATTCTTACGCCGATCTACGGAAAGCAAACAACGAGAGAAAATCTAGTTGGAATTGATGGAATCGTTGCCTTGAATTATAAACAGGGCGTGGGGGATCCAGAAGATGTAGCGGGAGTAGTGGCATTTCTAGCATCAAAAGATTCTGATTTCATCACAGGGCAAGCAATTAATGTTTGTGGCGGCACCATCTTTCATTAATTTTTATTTTAACTCATCCAAGCGATAAAATTTTCTTGCATTTGCGGTTGTTTTTCGTGCCACATCCTCAAATGTTGTTGATTTAATCGCTGCAATTTTTTGCGCGCTGATTTTAATGTTAGCTGGTTCATTCCGCCCTTTTTCGGGTGCTAAATACGGGGCATCCGTCTCTAACAGCATCTGATCGAGCGGAACAGTTTGGGCCATGATTTGATGGACTTTTCTGCTGA
>CAYGYC010000116.1:0-6605 GCA_964353755.1 uncultured archaeon
AAAAAGTCACGGATAAACCAGTTCCCATAGAGAAAATTTTTGAGTGAAGAATTTGCTCACTGTAGATTCACAGATTTGGATTTATTATTTGGATAGGAATGCGAAAGAACACCAAAACGTTTTCAATTGGATGAATGGTAAAGCTAAGGATGGTGTCCTTTTTACTGAAAAATTGGTTATCAGCCTTATTGTGCTTTTAGAAGTCGCTCATAATTTCTTTAAAATGACTATAACTAATAAAAATTTGGATAAAGATCAAGTTGAAGAAATGATTTTATCATTGATTTCCTTAGATAATTGCCAAGTAATTGAAATTGATCAACTTTTAGTCCTTGATGTAATAAAAAATTTGAAACAGTATATCTCGAGGGGAATAGTAGCTCGGGATACTGTAATTCTTACAACAATGGAACGTTTCCAGGTTCAGACAATTGCAACCCATGATAAGAACATTTTATCACTGAAGTCTTTCCGAAGAATCGACCCCGTTTTTGATCCGCCGCTAATACTTGAAATTGGAGAAGAATTTGACCAGAAAAGTTTTGACCACCGAATTCAAGAATTAAAGTAAAATGGGGGCGATGGCGTATCGATTCGTCATTTTTGCACTCAGATTTTTGGAATGATCTTTCTTCTTTTTTTGATGCGATTTAGCACCTTGCAGCAATTACACAATTACTTCACATAAAATCTTATAAAATTTTATGACCTATTAGGCAATTTTAAGGCATTACCATAAATAGGAAGAATTAGAAGGTAGTAATACTCTACAGAAAAAGATAGATTATCGCAATTTTCCGGTGACCGATGCAATTGATGATGTATCCTATAATCATACAGGCAGTCCAACAGTATTTGAGGGCACGGGGGATTATGCTGATTGGATCGACTTTGTGAAAATTAATATCACGGGATCTGACATCATTATCGAGTTTCAAGGGACTGGAGATCGGTTTGGAGATAATTATAGTTTTTCCATCTCGTTAGATGTGGATAATGATAGAAACGTTGATTTTGCAATATATTATGATCCGGTGAAAGCGGGATATTTGATGCGAAACCAGCTTTCAGCGGATCCTTATTATATCTACACCTGGAACGGAACGAAGTGGCTGGCCACTGATTCGACGTTCCCTTCCACCGATATCGGGCGATTTTTAACCCTCAAAACAATTGGTAATGCCACCAGTGACCGAGGATATACGTTAAATACTATGACATTTATTGCGACGGCTTTTCTGACGGATCAGACGACATTTGTCTATGCGGATTTTATGCCCGATGTGGGGTCTGAGGTCCCCGGATTTCAAGGTTTGCCGCTTCTCCTTTCTGTAATGACGCTAATCTCCCTAATTTCAATCTGGAAAATGAAAAAACAATAAATTTCCTCATTTTTTATTATTTACACCGTTTTTTGGATAGATTGGAGAAATTGAAAAACATTTTGGATGAACAATTCAAACCTATCTCTGACAGAGTTCAGATTTTTGATAAAATGGTATTAATCGGATATTTATCCCTAGACCACAGCCAATTTACTCGAAATTGGAAATCTGGTAAGACTGATGATTTAATTAGGGCATCGGACTTATAATCGCTATATTTATTCTGTTTATCTTTAAAATAGACCGTTATTTCCTTATTATCGGGATCAATTATCCATACTTCCTTGACCCCAACTTTTAAAAATTCAGGTAATTTTTTTTCTAAATCCAATTCTCTTGTGCTTGGAGAGAGGATTTCAATGACTAAATCTGCGGCTCCATCATAATAATTTGTCTTTATCTTTGAATAATTCTCAGGTTTAATAATAAAAATATCCGGTTCAGGGTTCCATTTTTTAGATAGCTTCATTACATATCTCGAACCATAAATTTTTCCGCTATTAGTTTTTTCTAAATAAAAGCGGAGAATAGTATAAAGATACCCAAAAATATTTTCATACTCTTCTGATGCTGGAGAGTGAATAACTAGCACCCCATCAATTAATTCACAATTTGAATCTTCATTTACATATTCCCAAAAAACTTCTTCTGAAACAGCAGGTTGAAAAATTATATATTCTCCTTCAAGTAATTTTTCCTCACGAAACTTCAATAAAACCGTCATAGAATCACAGACTTGTTCCTATAATTTTAAAAAGTATATCAAATATTTAAAATCCGTCCAATAAAGTGATATCTAATAGAACTATTAAATTCATCTATTAAATTAATTAATTGCATAAATAAAATTCTTGTGTTTTATATAAAGTAGGTCTTCAAAAATCAAAAATGAAAAAGCGCGGGATTTTTCGAAAGCGGCAATAGAATTTTACCAACAAATGAGGCAGAAAGAAGAAATATATCGAAAATCCAGATATAAATGACTAAAAAATAATGAATCGAAAAGGAACCATTTGATGCCGACTTTCTCATAAATACGACTGAAAATATAGAATTAACGCATACCATAACGGACTAGAATATCGGGGTCAATTGCTATTGCGCGCTGTAAGCACTCCACGGCTTTCTGGGGGTTTTTCAACTTTTGATAGGCAACGCTCATAGCAGACCAAGCCCGGCTATTTTCAGGATCAATTGCCACGGCTTTCTCAAAGCATTTCACGGCTTTTTGATGATTTCCCAACATTCCATAGACACCGCCCATGTTATGCCAAGTGAGGCCATATTTAGGGTCAATTGCGACGGCTTTTTCCCAGCATTCTATGGTTTTCTGAGGATTTCCAAACTTTACATAAGTAAGTCCCATCTCGAATCATTTCAGGGCTGTTTTTCCCTCGAACTTTTTTAGCTATTTCAATCAGGCTCCCCATTATACTTTATTTTTTTTGAATAACTGTGTATTTACGTTCCTTTTTTTAATGTACTGTTCATTGAAAGGTGAAAATCGCAGGACTACTTTGAGGGAAAAAATTTTTACAAAACTAAATAAATCCGTATTAAATAAGTTATAAATGCTCTACAAAAACAGTGATGTAGAGGGAAGTATGAATGAAAATAACCAGACTAGCTTTGGCAATTTTAGCAATATCGTTTATGCTAGGATTAACCATTACCCCCGTTTTTGGGCAACTGATTCAAGACTACACAAATTTTCCAGCGACCGATGATGCGGATGATGTGTCCTTTAATAATACCGGAAGCATGATAGAATTTGAGGGCTCGGGCGATTATGCGGATTGGGTGGATCTGGTAAAAATTAATATCACGGGAGCTGATATCATTGTCGAATTTCAGGGAGCCGGAGAAGGACATCGATCCGGGTACAATTACACGTTCGCGATTGCGATAGATGTAGATAATGACAGGGCGCCTGATTTCATTATTCTGACGTATACCGGAGTAGGAGGATATGTACTACAAAATCAGATCACTGGCGATAGCCACTATATGTGGATGTGGGATGGACTCAATTGGGCATCTTCACTAAGTGCGTTACCAACGGAGGATAGTGGACGATATTTAACTTTCCAAACGGTCGTGAACGCCTTAAGTGACGAGGGATACACTCTAAGTAGCACAAAATTTAGATGTTACGTCTATGATACGGATCTATCTACCTATACCTATGCCGATTTTCTCCCTGATCTCGGAGGTGCGGTCCCCGGATTTCAGATACTACCGCTTCTCTTTTCCATAGTTACAGTGATTTCCGTAATTTCACTCTTTAAAATGAAAAAACAATAATCTCCTTTTTTTGATTACATCGTTTTTTTTTTGTGGATTCGACGTCGGGAACATTGGTCTGAGAGCCTGCTGTTCCGTATCACCAATCTGGTTCAATCTGCTTCTGCTCGCCGTTTACAGTTACTGAGTTATACTTTTCTCATCAATTCGCGCCCTTTCGCTATTTCATCGCGTATTTCTTGTTCCTCTTGTGGTGGTGGATGGATATTTTCTTTTTGGAGATACGCCATCATTTCATAGATGGTTACTTTTGCCTGGGTCGCGGCTTCTTGCAGGCTTACGACCCCTTGTTGATAATATTTAGCCATCTGTTGCATCTTATAGAATTTCATTTTATCAAGTACAAATTTTCGAATTAAACTAGATCGGTCAATATTCTCTTCTTCGGCAATTTTATTCAACAACTCAACTTCTTCATCATTAAGACGAGTACTAACGGTTTTAGTCATTCTTTTTTTCCTCTTTTCCATAAATCAATTTTAAAAAAACAATCTTTCGTTTGACAAACCATTTTAATTACATCGTTTTTTTTCGCTTGATTCGTCGACGGGAAGCGGGATCCGTTGAAGCGATATCGCTTAGGACTTCGCCAAAGGCTTCTGAGGGTCTTAACAGTCGCTTTTTAAAAATGCCGGTTCTGCCAACCCTATCGCGCCGTTCTAAGACCCGAATGCGTTCAAGCACGGTATCGATGCTAATGTTAAGAATTTTGGCAATGCTATTAGCGTTCTCACCGGTGATGCGGTATTCCAGGTGCCCTTTCTCGGTGGGTTCAATGAAGAGCAGTTTTTTATTCACGCCGGGAACGCGTTGAAAGGGATCTTGAACGAGTTCATGGTACCCAAGGATACCACCAAAGGAGTAGAATTCAGATTCGCGGGGATAGAGTGGTATCAAGGGGAAGGTTATACTGAGTTCGGGGGAAGTTGAAAAGATCATCACACCTTTGATGGCGGCAAGCGGAGTAGCTTGTATGATCCAGCGTTCGAGGGGTTCATAATTCAAGGCATTCATTTGGGAATTAATTTGGAATTCGCTGATTTGATAGGGAATGACGACATCGATATCACTGGTTTTGGAGGTATCCCCGCGGGCAATGGAGCCGTGAATAAGCGGCGAGAATCCCTGCAATGCATCAAGCGTGGCAAAGGCGATCTTTCGCAATTGATGGAAATTCGCCCAATGATCGGCATCATATTCCTGTTCATTCTCGAGATATTCGCGCGCGACTTTCTCCCGGACCACACTTTCACCCAATCTATTTGCGATTAAAGGATACCGAACCGAACATACTTTATGAATTATAAGGGAATCCTGAAATAAAAAAAGGGGGGGTTATTTTTGTTTTTGGCCGCAGAGGGGACAATCGGCGATGGGGCATTTTTTGCAGCCGGTCACGCTGTGAACGATTAAGAGGGCCAGCACCAGGATGAGGTAAAGGCCGAGGAGCACCCAGTCAAAGGGTTGAATCCCGGCAAGGATATAGGCGAGAAGAGGGAGGAGCACGGCAAAGATTAGGAAAGACATGTCAAGCAGAGCGGCTTTAATGAACCCCCCGTCCACGGAGAAGTTTTTCTTGTCGGACCTGGAAAACATTTTGCCGCCGATTATACCCATCATCCAGCTGGGGCACGGCTTGCCCAGAAAATCGCAGTGCCGGCAGGTCACATAGCGACCTACAATCATATAGCCGCCTACAAAGACGACCCAAAAGAGAGCGAGAAACAGCCAGGCGGATTTGAGGACCAGTAAAACGGTCGAAAAACTCAGCCAGATGAGGAGGAGAACTAAATTAATCAGGAGATCAAATTTTGACCACGGTGATTCTTCTGTCATAGGATATCCCATTTAAATTTTTTATGCAATCAATCTTACTTTTCTTTGACGATAGTTCCGCCGGCTCGTTTAAATGCTTTTTTCTGGAAATCGGATTGGAATCCCGGTTTATAATTCATATAGGTCGGTATTGGATAACGGAGCCCTGCCGCGTGCGTCGCTTCCAGTCCTTTTAACAGAAGGTCTAGTTTCGATCTGGGGCAGGAAAACATGACCTCAGAATCTTGTGCCCCACCCCACACGCGGTCGCCATTGCCTAATATGACGAGCTGGGGTTTCTCTGTTAAATACGCTTTAATCACCCCGTCATGACACGATCCCATCCGTCCTGTAGCAGTAAATTCTAAGACGCCGCCCGCACAGTAAAGATAACTTTGAATATAGCGCATCGCTTGAGCGGGTAGACAATAGGAGAGAACGACATCCGGTTCCACTTTGGTCCAAGCTAGTGGGGAGATCACGAGCCCAAGGAATTTATTATCTAACCGATAGAGATATTTCTCCAATTTCGCAGAGGTCGCGACATCTTGGGCATAAAGCCCCACACTGAATTGGTTCATCCATTTTGCAGCGTCTGGCGTGACGGGATCCCAGCCAAAGACAGCCCTTGCTAATTTACAATTGCAATCTTGTTCGGTCACGGCGATGGTCCAGCCGTAGGTGCGGCTCATTTTAAAATTTTGACATAGAAAAGTCTGCACTTTTAACTCAGTACTCGGACGTTTCGTCTGAGGAGGAATTTCCGATTCATCGGTAATCAGCTTAATCGCCAGCGGAAAGGTAGCTGGGCGAATAAAATTCTCGAATTTTTTCCCTATTTCATGATATTTATCCAAATTTTCACTCATTGGCTTCAATCACCCTATGATAGATTTTGACTTCTTCACACCTACTAACGAAAAGAAAAAAATAAGAAGATTGTTATGCAGCGCTTCGGGCTTTCATCCGTTCATTATATTCAGATTCGACTTTCTCGATGAAAGTAAGAATGGATTCTTCTTTAAACGTGTGGGTTTCCATTAAGCTAGCCAGCAATGCGCGGATATGGATGATTCCAGACAGTTCCTTATCACAGGTCCT
>CAYGYC010000116.1:6615-12181 GCA_964353755.1 uncultured archaeon
GGCATTCATGACAGACGTTAATTGCAAACTCCTGTAGAACTGACTTGGAGATTGGTTTGCCCTTTATGAAATGGGCACCCGCTGCAGAGGACCCGCAAGGTGAGCTTCGGATGAGTTTAATCTCCGATACTGTTCCATTTTCGAAAATTGTTTCATATTCTGGGCGCCCGAAGTGGCGTGCGAATTCATCGATCTCAGGAATATTCGTGGTGGGCTGCAAGGAACACATAGTGGGAAACGCCACCACTTTCGGATTTATTTTCTGGGCTTGTGCAAGGAACCCTGGACCAAAGGAGATTCCTAAGATGACAGGTCTCTTTAAATCTGCCTGAGTACCCGGTTTCAAAATTAAATCTATAAAGGTAGTCGGTTTTTTTAAATCTATTAAAGCCATGACCTGATCCGGATGTCTCACGTAAGATAGATACAGATCACAATCCGGAATCTTTAATTCGTAATCATCATCTAGAATATCAGTCGGCGGGATTTCTTCAATCAGAATCCATTGGCACGGAAAGACTTTTTTAATGTTTTCAAAAGCCCGTTCTCCATATTTGCCATCTGTCACAATTCCGACTTTCATCTCATCACCATCTGATTTTACCGCCTCAAATTATCCCGAACAACAGCTGGGTTTATCTAAATTGGGGACATTGCCCTGAATTTCTTCAATGGCTTTATCTATTCCCTTAGTGGAATTCATTCTGACTGTTAATGCCACATTGATCGCTTCTTTTATTTCCTCTTCGGTGGCACCATACTCCCGAGCTAACCGAAGATGGGTTTTCAGGCACGGTTGGCAGTTTGCCCCTATCGAAGCACCAATGGCAATGAGTTCGGTAATCTTTCCTTGCATATTTTTCACCAAGACAAGATAGGCATGGAATTATTTAAACTATCTAACCGGAATTCAAAAATTGTTGATATTGACTATAAAATGGATTTTTATGCATGTTAACCGGAGAATAATCTATGGAAATTCATCGATGTTGCGCAACTGATCCGGTAGTTAAGGCAGAACTCGAACAGGAATTAAAAAGTGAGTTAGCTAAGTTGCCATCGGAAGAGAAGTTGGCGGAAATGTCTAAGCTTTTTCATGCCTTATCGCACCCAATCCGCTTGAGAATGGCACTTCTACTTTTAAACAGTGATCGCTGCGTGTGTGAATTGGTCCAGCTCCTGCAAAAGAAGCAGAACTTGGTCTCTCATCACCTCGCCGTCATGCGCCGATGCCGGCTGATCACGCCCTACATGAAAGCCAACTGGAAATATTATAAGTTAAGAGATCCGGTTATTCATCTAGTGAAAGGATTGGTAATTAATCCGTAAGTTCAGGAACATCTTGCAGGTTAAACTCGAATTCGCAGCGGTCATCGCCCTCTGAGATCCGTTTTAATGGGACGATCGTTCCGGACACGCCCATAGCGTCCAACCACCCTCGATGTCGATAGTTGCACGCACAGACATATTCCGCTTCCGCTTTGGATTTTTGGACCATCTGCCAGATAAAGCATTTGTTCACAATGCCCACGCCTTTGGTTTGCGATTCAACAATAAATTTGAATTCCATGACTTTCGGAATAAAGAGGTCCATAAAGGTATTCATGAGCTTAAAGATTTCAGTCATGGAATTGATGGTCCCTTTAGATATATTTAACGCATTTAAAACATTGCGGGCTTCGATTTTTCCCATCGAGGACAGAACATTTTGATTTAACTGGTTTGCCTTTGGAGTTCCAACTTCTTTTTTCGCTTTTAGAAACCATTGCGCATCATGCTGGGCCCAGTTCATTTGTAAAATAAATTTCTGTGTATTTAAAGATAAATCGTATTTTTCCTTAAATCCTTTTTTTGAAAGACTGGCTGTCATGCCCATAATAACCACTTAGGTTCAGATTTCTTTTGAAAGTTTGCCGATTTTTCATAAATTGAATTCGTATTAGCTTTACGAATAAATTATTACTCAAATTCACTTAAAATGACTTTCCGATTGTAAACAACTTTTTTTTAGTTGAAAGTTCAATTAAATAATTAATGACACCTAAAGAGATTCTGGAAGAATTGAAAACATTTTTGAAAAATGCAAAACTTTCAACTTATGAAATAAAGATTTATGTAACATTATTGAGCTCCAATAATCTAACCGCGCGTGAATTATGTAAAGCATCCAGGGTTCCCATCGGACGCATCTATGATGTATTGGAGGAATTAAAGGATAAAGAAATAATTGAGATCCAAGAATCCCGTCCAAAAATTATTCGGGCTTTGCCTCCGGATCTTGCATTCAACAATTTACTTTCGTATTTAAGCCGAGAAAAACAGAAAAGAATTGATGTTCTATTCAATCAAGCAAAAATAGTAGAGACAAAACTCCATCTTTCTAACTTTATAGTTAAGGAAAATGAGGCGCGGACTTTCTGGTCAACTGCTTTTGGGACTCCGTCCGTATTAACACTGTATATTAAGAAGATTAATGAATTACAAGAGGAATTGCTCATAACTGGATTTTTAAACGAAGGTACTCTAAAAATTCTTCCCCGGGCACAAAAATTTTATGCGAGCATTTATAATGCACTCCAAAGAGGCGTAGCGGTAAAATATTTGTGGAGTTTTGAATGCGATGATCGGCCCCTTTTTGAGGAGGATAGCGGTAGACATCTGAAATTATTTAATGAGTTACGGAGAAAACTCACCGAGCTATTTGACTTATCTCCACAAACTGGTGCATTTGAAACGCAATTTATTCATAAACGCATTCCAACCTATTATGATATTTTTGATAAAAAAAGAGTATTAATGAAATTCCAAAATCCCATCAATTCCTCTCAAATTTTTGCGGGAATAAACATTTTTGACCCTAATTTGGCTGAAGAATTGAGAAGAAAATTCCTGGCGCTTTGGATCTTTGAAGCGATGGAGCCAACTATTTGAGGTATGAAACGATTTTGTTTAAGGGCTTTCGGGGTGGTGGGTCGGGAATTTTTTCAGGATAACCAATAGGCAACATCGTGAGGAGAAATTCGTTCTCCTGCAACTTGAGTAACTCGGCGGCTTTTTCACGATCCATAGAACCAATCCAACATGTCCCTAAACCCAGTGACCACGCCATTAGGCATATTTGGTGGGATGTCATTGAGGTATCGTGGATATACCATTTCGGGGCGGTTTTCTTATTCGCTACAATCGCAATAACGGTTCCGCATTGAGTTAGAAATTTGCCGTACGTTGCGGTTTTCGTTAATTGGGCGATTAGATCCTTATTTTGAATAACAATGAATCGCCAGGGTTGGAAATTACTCGCACTTTGACACCACCGGGCGGCCTCTAAAATCTTTTCTATGGCTTCATCTGGCACGGGGGCATCTTTAAATGCTCTGATCGAGCGCCTTTCTTTCATTAATTTCAATACTTCGTCCGGATTCATTTCTAATTTCACCAAATTAGTGATAATTTCCTTGTTATTTGAAGAATATAATTATTAAGGACTTATCAAGAGTTAAGGATATTGATAAAAATTGAATGAAAAGTATGATTTGAATGAAAAGGATTAAATATCGAGAATTTCATTTTTTTATGGTGGTTAATAATGTCTGAAAAACCAGAGTTCTTTGGAAGTACCACTGTGGGCGAACGCGGGCAGATCGTTCTCCCAGCCGAACTGCGCAAGAAATATCAGATAAATGCAGGCGATAAACTAATAGTTCTTGGACTGCCTGGACTGCATGGAGTAGAAGAAAGTGCTAGTGGGCAGATAATGTTGGTGAAAGCTGAAGTCCTCAACAAATTTATTGAGTTTATAGAACAACAAAAGAATGCTTTACGAGAAATCCTGCACAAAAACGAAAAAGCAAAAGAGTGAAAAAACTTGGTGGTTGTATGGAAGAGATAGCAATTAAAACGATTGGTCTAACCAAGAAATTCAAAGATCTTGTAGCGGTGGATCATGTATCGATCGATGTAAAAAAGGGTGAAATTTTCGGTCTTTTAGGACCGAATGGTGCAGGAAAGACAACGCTCATCAGATTGCTATGCACCCTTGCTAGACCAACTGAGGGTTCTGCGACTGTTGCTGGTTATGATATAAGGAAGGAAGATAACAAGGTGCGAGAACATATCGGGCTGGTATCCGAGAAATTGATCATGTACGATCAATTAACTCCCAGAGAAAACCTGAAACTCTTTGGAAAACTTTATGATATTCCCAAAGATCAGCTTGAGAATAGGATATATGACCTGTTGAAACGTGTAAACATGGAAAAATGGGCGGATAAACAAATAGGCATGTTTTCAACAGGTATGAAGCAGCGAATTAATGTAATACGTGGGCTCATAAATTATCATAATTTAAATGCATACATCCAAATTTTAGAAACCATTCAAGGGTAGCGGGGATTTTTTCGATGATTTTTTCTAAATTTTGGAGGCAGTCGTGCGAGATCTGTAATTTCTTCTCTTTATCACCACCCCAATCACGAGTATGAAGTGCTTTAGCTAGATTTCCGGAGGTAATGGCTAGTTCCATATAGGACCTATCAGTCTTTTTTAATTCAGCAATTTTCCTCCGCAGTTTTACTGCATCCATTAGTCTATATGTCCCGAACATAACAGGATCGTTATATTCCTTACTCATTTCACTAAGCCACAATAATTCTCCGCTAATTTCGAATTCTTCAGCAAAAACTGGATCAGGTGGTAACTCTGGACCATGTGAGATTGTAACTTTAGTATTATATAGTTTCTGGTATTCGGGGTCAGGAAATTCTTCAAGTATGCTTGCATGTAAAATCATAGCTTCGTCGATATAGTGGATAGCCTTTCTAGCTTCCTGTTTAATTTCCGTAAGATTTTCGTTGGGATTTAAATTTCGAATCCGTGCCATGAAATAATTGGCCATGCCTTTGTATGCCGCAATTTCTGCCGTGCCATTTTCTCGAGTCCAATTCGATAAAGACCTTTGAATTGCTTTTTGGATCGAAAATTGGAGTAATTCTTCGGCTAAATTCATAGCTTCTTTGGAATTCAAAGACCGAGTGAGTAATTCCCCGGTGGTAGTATAAACATCGATTTTTTTATCAATAGTCTTGGCTAAAGTGCCATTCTCCCCGAAAAACTTAATTTTTTGAGCTAATGGAAGAACATCTGTTATTGTTTTCGAATAGTTATTGAAGGCAAGCAAATATTTAGGAAACTGTATTAACAGTTCTTCAAAATCGGTGCCAGCAATGCCACTACCGGCTAATTTTAAAAAGGTTTCTATATTATTTGACTGAATTAGAATCGCAGGGGCATTATAGGGGGGAAAATACCCCTTATTAGCTTGATCTACAAAATCTTTGAATTCATCCAGATAAAAGCTTAATGTGGAATGAATTACATGCAGGAGTGGATTTTTTTTATCGAACCGATACTCTGTTTTGGGTCATGTACGCCGATCCTTTTATATATCTCTTCGTCGGAATCTAAGGTTATTTTTCAACGATTATTCCCGAGTTTGGGCATGTAATGGCAGATGAAGGCTGTGACTAATAACATGATCGGAATTATACAACTATAAATCAGATGAACA
>CAYGYC010000117.1:0-12163 GCA_964353755.1 uncultured archaeon
AAATTGATCCATATCTCGGATATAATCTTCTATAAGCGATTCAATTTCGGTTATCATTTCCTTTAATTGTTCAATTTTCGGTTCAGATTGCACCCGATCTTGTGCTAGAGCTTGGAAAACTTCGATATTATCAATAATATAAGTGAATGATTCAGTTAGGACTTTTTGAATTTCATCGATACCCGCGTTAATCTGTTCATTGACTAAAATTCGTCCTGTGATATTATTCATGAGTTTATCCAAATCATCGATAAAGCGCAAGATTAAATGATTATAATTCTCATCGATTAACAGGGTCAAAGTCGCATCGCGTGCCCTTCCCCGAGCATTCGGGTCAGGAATTTCAAAACATTTCACAATTCCAATCCGTTTCACAAAAGAAAAAGGGATGACAGAGATACTTTCTGGGACTTTACCCTCCTCAGCGGAAAATAAATTGATGGATTTTAGGGCGATGGCAGAAAGGAATTTTTCATCTACAGCAGGATACCACGCAATTGCCAGCGGGCCAATATTTTCAAATTTAGAATAAATTAATGCTTTTATAACCGCATCCGGAGTTTCGTTCTGAACACCCAAGAAAGACTCCTCAGATCATTCAATTAAACTCGTCATTCGTTTTTTAAGTTCTTCTTTGAATTTCTCTTTGAGATTGGTCGGATCTAAGTTGAATACGGAGGCAAAATATGAAGTAGTTGTCAGAACTTTCGCTTTGCCCGTAGAATCTACGTTAATAAATCCTTCTTTTTCGAGGGCCTCGATATGATCTTTTACTTTTGCGCCTCGAAGAATCCGCAAATCGCTATATCTAAGCGGTTGTTTTAAGGCAATATAGGCTAAAGTTGCCATTAACTCTTTGGATAAAGCTTTTTTTGTTCGGAATCCATCCAACTCTTTCTTTATATCGGGCATTAACCGCATTTGAAGGGATTGTCCTTGGTCAAGCTCAACAATTTCAATAAAACTCTTTCGTTTTTCTAAGTTCTCTTTCAAGATTGCCAGAAGGCGGTTTAATTCTTGATCATCCTGAATATTCAGTTTCTGCTTAATTTCGGCAGAGGAAACCGGGCGTTCCGCTATAAAGAGGATCGCCTCAAGCAATCGAATATAATATGCGCTAGAACTTGATTTAGACCCCATTTTAATCAATCATTTTTTTAGGTAACGAATAAAAATTTGGTGCGTATCAATGTCCTGATCGGCTTCGACGACACTATCTGTAATTA
Source organism: uncultured archaeon (assembly GCA_964353755.1). Lineage (GTDB taxonomy): Archaea > Asgardarchaeota > Lokiarchaeia > Helarchaeales > HEL-GB-A > CAYGYC01. Next base: position 1,227 of record CAYGYC010000117.1, read on the forward strand.
AAAAGAGAACGGATAAAAGCACCCGCGCCGTTTGAATTCGGGGATCACTTGCAAACCCTACGAGTTCTTTCAATAGTGCTTCAAAAGTAATTTCATGGTCAGGACTTTGAGTACAAAGGCGGTTTATGGCATCCTCTACCAGTTGATTTTTCTCTTGCACATTCATCCGATCCGCATCGACTTCATAGAAATCATCAATGTCGAAAGCTTCTGTTAAGGGCACACGACGCTTTCGTGGTCCTGTCTCCTGCAGCTTTTTTTCCCGCTCGATTTTACGTTCAATCTTGGTTTTTTCTTCTAAGAGAAGATGCACTAATTCGTTAAATAACTCTTCAGTATCAGCTTCTTCTCCAAAGCGCCTAAGTGGGATTCCAAGCCGCCCCATCGCCGCCCTTTCATGGCGTTTCTTTTCAATTTCTAACTGCTCTTTAAACTTCTCTTCACTTTGAATTAAATACAAAATTTTCGCATAATGGATTTGCGTCGCAGTCTGCAGAGCCAATCCCAATATTTTGAACTTCAAATTGGCCTTCATTTTATCAAAAAATTCGGGCAGTAACTTTCCCACATCATAACTCCACGGATTCTTCCCTTTCCAGATATCCTTATCAATTAGAGCGAGATACGGCAGTTGAAAATAGAATTCGTCCTCTCTTTCCGTATCATTACGACGGGTATTGGTTTCCATTTTTATCCTCGTGATTTATTAGCCAACGTGGTTTATAAAATTTTTAAAGGAGTAGTTAATCGATTTTTCCGCGCACTCCAAAAACTGCCTTTAATTCAGAGATTAAAGCGGATCTGGTACTCATTCCGCCTCGCTTCTCAGGCACTTTAGAAGCTGGAGATGCTTCTTTCTCTGAAGTTTTATCAATATCCGATGAAGATTCCTCAGGTTCTTTGGACTTAGGACCCTCTACCAACGAGGCATGTTTTAGTTTGTATTCCATTTTATTTAGCCGTTGACTAATCGAATTTACTTCCTGATTGAGGTGCGTTTCCATATCTAAAAATAAGTCGACCACTTTCATCAATAGTTTGCCAATTGCCCCAATTTTCTCTTCTTCGGCCAAGGCACTGCCTGAAAATAAGCCTTTGAGCATTCTCGAGAAGGAGGGTGTCATTGATACAATATTAAAAATCGAACTGGTCTGGACTTCATAGCGAAATTTTTTATAGGGTTGAAAACTCTCTTTCACTTTTCTTTCCAAGTATTCAAATTTTTCCTGGAACATCGGACCACTCATGATGTCGGGATCCGCTTTATGAAAAAGTATAATAAAATCCGGGGATTCCTGCAGATATTTCACGGTACGCAAAATCTGTTGTAAATAATCAATGCTCTCTTGATAGCGCGTATCATCTTTCATATCAATTAAATAGACGATAATATCAGTTTCCAAGAAAAAACGGTCGGGCTGGTCAATATAGAACTTTCGGAATTCTTCTTGGCCTCCTAATTCCACTAGTAAGATCTGTTGATCGGCTAAAAAGATGTCATCCCGAGAGGCGCCTCTCGTAGGTTTTAGCGATGAAAGTTCAGAGAAACCTACTTCCTTTTTAATCGTGTTTAAGATGGCGGTCTTTCCGGCATTATCCAGCCCCGCTACCACCACTTTCTGACCAACTTTCGGTTTATAATCAACTGCTTTCACAATATATTTGGAGGCAGTGAGGAGCAACTCGAGTTTTTCTTGGGGAATTAATTGCCTTATGAGATCAATGCGCTGCATCACTTGAGTGTAGGTAATTTTGGATAAGTCACGTATAGTGCGCACTTTTAAAAGTTCTTTGAGTAATTCAGCTTCATTTACCGAAAGTCCTCGCAATTCGTGGATGGGCATCTCTGGAATTTCTTTCTCGTTCGCCGGCATTTTAATGGGATCCAATAACCCTTTAATCTTTTCCAGTAAGATTTCTCTGGAGGTTATAGATGCTAAATCATTGACCATTTCTGATAATTCTGCCATATAACCAACCTAATTACTATTATTCTTTTCTTATTTTTATTTACATCGGTATAGATAGGAATATCCATTAAAAATAATAAGGGCTTGTTTTTAAGGAGAAGGTTATGCGAATTGCTAATTATGTCATTCTTTTGGTGATTGATGATCTTCGAGCCGACCAATTTAATGCACTTTTAAAGGAGGGGAAATTACCCAATATTAAAGAATTTCTCACCAATGGAATAATTTCGGATTGTACTGGCTGTTTTCCCGCCATTACCTACCCCGCGCAATCCACCCTATTAACAGGGGTCTATCCGGATGCCTACACCCCTCCGGGTGGGCATTGGGTGAAACGGGATAAAAAACTTATTCGAAATTATAATACCTTTGAGGAATTTACGGTTATCAATGAGGAACTAGGTCCTGTAAACACAATTTTTGAATTAATTCCGGGGAATACGGCGGGTTTATCAATTGGATTAAACCGGGGCTGTTCTCAGATCTACCCTACAAAATTACAGGTGGTTCGTTTGTTTCTATGGTATATGAAAATCCTTAGGAAAAAAATGATATTCCTAAACACGCTTCTCCTCAAAAAACTCTTGGATTATTTCAATAAACCCAGAAAATTCTTTAGAAATGCCGAACCGCCCCGTTTAACGGTGAGTTGGTTTTTGACGACAGATGATGCCCTCCATCATCACGGAGCAGAATCGGAAGAGTATCTGCATACCCTTCGCGATATTGATACAAAAATCGGGGAGTTGATAAAAGGGAGGGGAAAAAATAAAGGCTTGAAAGAGTTAGGCTACCTGGATGATACCGTCATAATGCTGACTTCTGATCATGGGAATTATAAAGCTAACAAATGGGTAGATATCGCACCCTATTTAAATCAAATTGGATTAATTCCCCTAATTCCAAAGAAACAAGAAGGAAATTTCGACGCCACGATGGGTTCCCTCTGCTTTTTCTCCTTAAGAGGGGAGACGTGGCTAGAGCGCCCTACCATTCAACAAATGCAACATTATGGCCCGAATCAGGTGAATCTATTTGACGCGATTCTAGATATTCCCGGTGCCAAATATTTATACTATCGGGAAGATGGTAACACCTTTGAAAAGGGACTCATCCATGTTCTGAAAAAAGAAGACGATAAAAAATCTTCTACCTTTATTGAGTATCGCAACGATGAAACGAAAGTGGGTACGGACCTCTTCGGTTATTCAAAAGATGAGACTGCCACTAAAATGCTCGATGGCAAATTCCATTCGATTGACGAGTGGCTTGAGCACACGCATCACGTGGATTTCCCCATGGTCATCGATCAAGTGGCTCGCCTATTCCGGAATCCGAATTCCTGTGATATTATGATGTCGACTTGCGGGGAAACCATTTTTAACTATGAACACGGAAAAACTAAGCATGATCATATACATGGACATGATATTGGGCGGAAATCTGCCCTTACGGTTCCCCTTCTCATTTCAGGGTCGCAAATTCCATCAAAAACGCTTCCCTATTCGAAAAGTACAGACATAGTTCCTACAATCCTCAAACTACTCGGTGAGCCAATTCCGCCAAATCTCGTAGGAAAGCCTTTGATTTAACGTGAATTTTCTTTTTTTTATCTTATGATTAAGTTAATTATAATACTGCTACCGTAGAGATAGAATAGCGTCCCTATGGCGAAAGAAGTAAAATAGGAAGTTAAGACCTTCATTAAGGTACGAAGTTCACTATCTTTTCGCAGAAGATATACCCCTTGTGCACATAAGGCAATAATCCAGAATGCTAGAATCACATGAGAAATATCATAGATATAAACAACGAGATAATAATTAGAGGAAGCGAGCAATACGATGAGTATGGGAACAATTATAAGATGATAGATGCTTAAAGCCAGTATATAGTAGAAAGCAACTAATTTTAGGCTGGATCCCGTATCTTTCTCTTTTAATAATTTAGCGCCTGCATAATATGCGGCTAAGAAAACTAATATCGGTAATGCTAAAACGATAAATCCTAAAATTACCCCAAAAATCCAGAAAATGGGGACCACAAGATTTACACTGAAATGACATATCATATAAAGAAGTCCAATAATTGGAGCATTTATTAGAAATAATGCAATTAAAAGTAGGCGTGGCTTACCTTCTAAAACAGCAACTGTTTTTCCGGGGTGTCGAATTAAATTCTTAATAAAATCGAGAGTTGTGCTCATAAAATTCACCTACATTATAGGACCTAATATAATCATAGAGTGATTATAAGTCCAGAGTATAAAAAATAAAACCATAGGGCAGAAAATGAGTATCATCCGTTTGTATAAAGAGAGGGATGTAGTTTTACCTAAACCGAGTATAAGATAAGCGGGAAACAAAATGACTAGGAAAATGAGGACAATCAAATAATACACATAATGATAGTATAACGGGAGGATCAGGCGAATAGCTAGAAATATCGCGGTAATCCCAGCGAGAACTAGTAGAAGGTTAGAACTCCAAGCAATAACTTCAAAGGTTTTGGTGATCCTGATCTTTTTATTTTCTTGTAGAACCCAAGCGGTTGCATAAACGGCGCCTAAGAAAATTACCCACATTTTTACGAAGAAGAAGATTTTATCTAGGAACAGGAGAAGGTATTGATCACTTCCTATATAAAATCCAAAAAATTGAAATGTCGTTAACTGTTGAATGATAAAGGTATTGGTCTGATAATCGAAAGTCGCGTAAATTAAATCACTACCGTAAATTAATTGCCCGAGAAAAATAGTTACAATGACAATGCAACTAGTTAGTAGAAGAGTCATCAATGCCTTTATCGTATTAGGTTCGCTTTTATTTAAATCCGAAAAGAAGTCCGTGGGATGCAAAATACTATTTTTTAGTGCAGAAAAATAATTCATTAAACCACCTCACCTCAATATCCAACAAGATCTAGTGCTCGACCATCAAGCGTCATTAAATCTAAAGACCAATTCATAATATGAGCAATTGTGGGTAGGATATCAACTGTATTGGGAATTTGGTTCAAAATTTCATGCCCTTCTAATCCTGGATTAAAGTTCACATTCTTTCCAATGAATGCCAACGGCACATCCATAGTGGAAATTCCACCATGAATACCAAAAAGCATGAAGGGGATCATCGGCGTGATAATTGTAGCTCCACCCTGATTCGTCACAACGAATATATCGCCACTTCTATTTTGATAAGGATAAAGATTATACGCGCTATAATTACTATAGCCGGGTAAGGTAGAATTATCTCTCGGGACGATAAGACCGATCCCGTCTTGCTCTTCCAGAAATGCAACCGCCTCATTCAATTGGGAATAGTTATCTAGAAATATATAAGCGGTCTGTCCCTCGGCTAAGATATGTGCGTCTATATGCGGGTCTGCAGAATTCTCAAAAATCTCATAGAGATTTAATACATAATCCGATCGCTCCCCTCCATGATCCGCCGTTACTACAATTAAGGTGGAATCATATAGGCCTAAACTTTCCAGTTCGTTAAAAAGACGCAAAAACAAGTTATCTAATTCCCGCATTTGATGAAAAACCATCTCATTATAGGATGCATACGAATGCTGGACATCATCCAAGAAAGCCAAATTGAGAAAGATGAAATCGATATCCGGATCGTTCTTTAGCACTTCAATTAAACAGTTCATGGACCAAATATCGACACAATCACCTTCCGCATAGGTATGCGGTGCGCCAACCCGCGCATAATATTCGGAGGGGACCATCATTGTACCATTTCGAGCATTTCCAAAAATCAAATTTGCACCGGAACTTAAGAGCGGGAGTAATCGCCATTTGCCCGAAATAAAGGTAGTTTGAATGGATTCATTGTTTTGGAATTGTTCAAAGATAGTTTTAGCGGTTCTAAGGCGGGGATCGATAAAGGTAGCTATTTGGGTTCCTGCGGGATAAACAGTTTCATTTGTTATTGGATCGTTCCAATCATTTGGGAAATACATCCCATTACCAACAATGCCCGAATGATCCGGATAGGCGCCAGTAACAAGGGTGGTATGCGCGCATTGAGTTTCAGCGGGGATAATTGAGTTCGCAAATTTGAATTTCACGCCATCCCGTATTATTCGCGAATATAAATTTGGTGTATATGTAGCGCTAATATATTCGGGATTACAGGAATCAATCGAAATAAAGATGACCCGTTGTACGCCTTCTTCGACGGGGGCTTTTTTTGGTAAGAGTGAAGAGAAATATGGAAATAATGCACTTAAACACAGAATCGTAATTAAAACAATACCCGTAACACGATTTCTCATTTTCATGAACCTCTTTAATTCCAAGTATGAATATCACATAATAGATTGTAATACTTAAAAAAATATGGCGTAGCAGAAAATTTTAGGAAAAAATTATTGAGTAAAAATAGTATTTAAAAGTAAAGAAATATGTTATATCTTAGAGTATTTGAGGCTGTTATTCGGTGAGATTTTTTGTTTTTTCGTTTGGAATGATTGAGAAATTATTATTTGAGGCTGTTATTCGGTGAGACTTTTTGTTTTTTCGTTTGGGACCATTGAGCTCGTAGAGGGTATAATCGTTATCGATGCGAATCTAAAATATAAAACCTTTGAAAAGGAATATGGGGAAATTTTGAATCAAAGTGATAGGAATATTAAAAAAATTTTGAAAATGGCTTTTGATAATGGCGAATATGAAATAAGAGATCCTCAAATAGAAAAATCATTCGCAGAATTATTAGAGAAACTTGAAAAATATGATAAGCCTTCTTTCAATTTTATTGAAACAATGCAACCTTCAAAAGAAAAATTTCACCCCCAAGAACCAGAAGAATCCGAAACCTTCGTTTCTAAAGCAATAGAGGAGCCCGGGATTCTAGAAAAATCGTCTGAAGGTGAAAGTTCTGCGCCTGCAGATGAATTACCGGCTCAAGAAGCCGAAAGTTCTGGGAATTCAGAAGAAATAACCTCGGATGAACCGATTGAAACAACGGATGAGGAACAAGAAACCTTAATAGGAGCAGCGGGAATACAGGATGCGTTGGCATCAATCGATTCCAAAGATGATCTTGAAGAACCGGAAATAATAGCAGAAACTGTCGAAGAGGTTCCTATATCGGAAATAGAGGCAAAGTCCGAGGGAATTATCAGCGGCTTCCTCGTTAATATTACTGAACATGCGAATTTTGGACTAGATCATGAAAATAATATAAAAAAAGCAGACATTATAGGTAGAATTTTACTGAAGAATGCAGGGAAACGGGATAGGATTTGGGATATCAATCTGAAATTAAATAATATTAAATCCACGGCGTTATCTCAAGACTCTTATCACATTAATGAATTGAATCCGGAAGGCAAATGGGAACAACAATATAAAGTGACTACACAAAAGGAAATTCCGATTCTATTTAAAGAACGCATCAATACGTATGTAAAAGGGTCGGAAGAAATTCACACGCTGATTTTAAACCAAAAAACCATCGTGGAATTTAACTTTTTTCTTGAAAATCAAGATGCTCATGAACTCATTGATTTAAAACTGGAGAAGAAAATTCCCAAAGAATTTACGGATTTGAAACTGATTGATAAAAGTCCAGAGGACACGGAATTAAAAGTTCAAAATAATGAATTGATCTGGAAAATTCCAAATTTAAAACCACAACAATCCCTGAATTTGAGAATTCAAGGAAAAATCAGTCCCACCACTTTAGAGAATATTAAAACAGGTCCAATTCACATAATCTTTACCAAAAGCAATGATCTCTACTCCGAGATCGTGCTCGAAGATATTTCCAGCATTAGTAAAAATGTGTATTACATTGAAAAGGATGAGCAGGAGGAGAAACCGGATCAATGGACTTGCCGGTTACTGTTTGAAAATAAATCCGAATTTCCATATCTCCTCGAAACGGCAGAAGTCTATACTGGCGATATTAAATCGGACCAGAAAGCAACTATTTTTCGGGCTATAAATGAAATTATCCAACCGGAAAATGAATGGGTTTCGAAAGAATGGACGTTGCTCTCTGAAAGTATTCCTACGTTTGGCAAGAAGGTGAACTTCAAGATTATTCCCACAACTACCAAATCATTTTCAGGAGATATAATCGTCGATGAAATTGAATTGCCCATCCTCTGGGCGGAAGTAAAGAAAAGCTATAGTATTTCTGAAGTTGCCTCTTATCATAACACGCCTCTGGATGTGCAAATCGCTATTAGCATCAAAGGAACCGCTGGAATTAACGAATTACTAATTAAAGACTTTATTCCCGAAAATTTTACACCGCCCGCTTTAACGGCGATCAAATTCCTTTTGGATGGGAAGCCACTTAATCGGGAAAAAAAGAACCTTGAACTGACCCTCAAAAGAATACCTGATTCCGATGAATCGACTCAACCCCATCAACTCATTCTTCAAATGCAAAATCTACACGATTCCATTGGGGAAATTCAGCAGAATTCAGAATTAACCATTCAATATCCGCTCGTAGCGGTTAATCCGCCACCCGAGAAGGTTTATACCTTTGCCATTGGAATTGCCTGTAATACCCAGCCTGTGGGTGCGCCTTTACAGATAAATCCCGATATGGTGGAAAATTCCGAAATCAGGGTTACCCATCGGCGTCGAAAATTAACCATTGGGAAATCAGTCTATCCTGGAGCTGAAACGGGCGAATATGAAATTGAAATGATGTTTAAAAATCGAGGAAATGCGCCCATTGATCATGCTATTATTTCTGATTTAGTGCCTAATAATTTTGAGGTGATAAGTTCCAACCCTGAAGCTACGATGACCAAATTAGAAACGGAAATGTTGCTGGAGTGGACCTTTGAAACCATCGATCCGGGAAAAAAAGTAGAGATTTCTTATAAAATAAAAGGGACTGGGGAATATAAAACCAGTGATGCGGAAATTTTTTACAAGGTTTGAAAAAAATAAGAATTATTTTGAAATTTCCTTTTGAATCTGACCGAGATATTCACCTATTTCGGGTATAGCTTTTAAGCGTCCAAAAAAATATTCATTGACTAATTTTATAATGATGAACCTGGATTCTGATACCAGCTTATCCCATTCCTGATCTGAGATATCGGCAACGCCCGTGATATCATCTCGAAGTTTCAGTAATGCATCAACAATCTTTTCTTCCTCTTCGCCTTCGGTGACTTTAACGACTAGTTTAATTAAATCCGTTATCTGCTTCGTCACTGTCTTTTTATCAATTGCAGTCGCAGATTTACTTATTTCATCAATAGTATCAATCAAAGACCAGACCTGATATAATGCCGATGCAGGCTCATCGAATAATTCCCGAATGAACATCGCTTCCTTATGTGCCCCAATTAGCCGGAAAATATTATAGAGACGTTTAGCCACTTTTCCATAATTTTCGTGTCCTTCCTCGGTGTATTTTCGGACTTCACCCTTTAAGGCGTCTACATATGCATCCAATTTATCAGGGGTTAAATACTTCTTTAATTTTGTGAAAAGAGGAATGGATTCTTTTTCAATATAAACTTCCTGATAGTAACTATCCAACTGGCCGTCTAGTGGAATAATTTCCCCATTCGGAGCTTCCCAGGTTACATCAAGCATATTAGAAACGTTGATAATTCCTTTCGCGGGTTCAGCAATAATCCAATCCAACTTACACCAGCCCGGGTTTTTTTTACCATAATCCCAATCAATTTTTATGGCTTTTCCGTTTTCGTCTTTAGCCATCATATAACCTTGCTTAACTTCATCAGCTGCCCAGGAAATAGGGGAATTGGTCTTTAGTAATTTCTCGTTTTTGAATACATTGGTTAAGAACGTGCCCCATTTTACTTCGATCAATTGATACGTAGGGGAATAGAATTTGCTAAGGGCTTTTTTTCGCATGACATCCCCTATGATGTTACAGGCTTCCTCTTTGGTAGGAGCGATTATGTTAACTCGTTCAAAGAAATCTAAATCCCCTGGGAACCGTTGGACTTTGCCTTGGGCTGCCGAGCCGGAGAGGGAGAGGGCGGTTTCCACAACCCCTGGAGTATCCGGTAACCCTACAATATCACCAATATTTTTATAGCGTTCTAAATCTTTGGCATCAAAATCAATCATGGTTATCTCATGACCGTAAATACCGGTCTTTTCATCAATGACTACATCACCTTTCGTCTTTTCGGCGGCTTTTAAATCAGAAAGCCATTTCTTTGCCGCCTTTTCATCAATTGTTACACCTAGTCTTTGTCCAGCTTCGATTATCTGTTTTAGCTCATCATTTTTTTTCTTTCCTTTCGGCATTTTTCATATCTCCTTAATAATACAAGAATATATCATTCGTCAATAAAAAGTCAAGTACAAATTTTTCGTAATTTAAAAAATTAAGGTTTAATCTGCACTGCTGTCAAATCTGAGAAGATCAAGGCAGCGGATTCATATTTAAGCTCTGTTCTTAATGCGTTGATTTTTACAGCACTTTTTAACGTTCTTTCGAAAGCTTCCTTAAATTTGGGATCTACTTCGCCATTAGGACCAAAGGAGGTCGGATCACCCCGTAATCCAATGAAATAAAGATATGCTTTATAATTTTTTGTGGCATCGATTAACTCATCTAAATGTTTGGTTGATCTAGCACTTACTGCATCCGGAAACAACAATTTCTGGCTTTTCACTAAAGTACCTAATTTTAATTCAACTAAGCATTTTCCCTCGGCATTCTCCATCAAGTAGTCAATTTTCGAGTTCCCGATTTTGTATTCGCGTTTCGTTATTTTATACCCTTTAAGTTCTTTTATTTTCTCATTCGTTAAGTGGTCTTCAAAAATCCAATTGGGAACCCGCGAATCAATGCACACTATGGTTTTTTCTGTTTGAACAGCGATCAGGTCATAGAGAGTCTTTCGTTTCGGATTATCAGTTTTTTTAATAAAGACAGGTGCATCTTTCACCAATAGCTCGGTCATTCGTCCCGGATTCGCAATAAACACATTTTC
>CAYGYC010000118.1:0-12162 GCA_964353755.1 uncultured archaeon
AACAGTAGTGTAGACAAACCCTTGGCTGTCCTTCTTGCCAATTTCACCTACCTCCACTTCTAGACCATAATTTTTGATTTTCATATTGCTTTTAATGAAATTCGCGATCTCCGTAGTTACTTCTATATTTCGTTTCAGCTGTTCCTGTTCAGTTTTCCCCTTAGTATCAAAAAGAAACGAGGCATCAATCGCAAAACTACTATATCCCGCCTTAATATGAGACCGGACCAGAGCCTTCACTTCATCTATTTCTTCGGCCGTCCCTTTTTGTATTGTTGTGTGATCCGCATGGAGTATGTAATACGGATGATTGACCTTTTTGGCAGCCTCTTTTACATTCTTGGCAAATTGTTCTGGAGTTAACCCGGTATAGCCGCCTTTCAGATTGGCTTCCGATCGGGCTAACTCAAAAATTACGACGGAATTCATTGCTTTGGCGGCTCCCAAAATTCCCTCTAAGACCCCAATATTTATGCGCGGATTCGTAGCTAGAAGAATCAATGGTTGATCCTTTAATGCGTTATAAACAACAGCCCCGGGAAGCGGTTCAAATCCATCTGTCATTATTAAACCTCCAAATGCATTGGAAAATTAACTTAATTCTAACCTTATCCACTTTTTATATTTATTCCTAAATATTACACCCACTAAAATAATTTTTGTGTAATGTTCTTCTATCTTTCAGTAAATTAACAAAATTAATAATTATGAACGAGATTATATTTTCATAGATCATACTTACTGCAAGCCTACGGATAATATAAGGACTGAACAGTAACGAGGGACAAAAGAAATGGACAGCACCCAATTACCCAAAAAAATTATGAATTTCAAGGTAAATGATTATGTTGGAATCTTAACTGCGGGTGGTCCAGCACCCGGATTAAATGCTACGATCCAAGGGTTCGTCTATGCAGCATTCGAAAAGAAAATAGGCGTCGTCGGTTTTCACGATGGATACAAGGGCGTATTGGATAATAATTTTTCCTTATTAGTGCCCGAGGCCTTGGATCCTCAGAGATTTCATATTTCTTCTATTAATAATATCGGTGTTATTGGGGTTGTAAGAATTATTGATCAGCCCGGATCGATTTTAGGCGCCTCTAGAACCAATTTGATGAAGATAGAAGGAGGAATTGAAAAGGCTAAAGAAAATATTAATAATTTAGGGCTGAGGGCAGTCGCTTGTTTGGGCGGTGATGATACTCTTTCGGTGGCAAATGAACTCCATAAAAATGGTGTCCATGTAGTGGGGGCTCCCAAAACGATCGACAATGATGTGATGGGGACCGATTACTGTTTCGGCTTTGACACCGCTATTAATGCCGTGGCGAAGTTCGTCCGGGATTTAGTATGGGATGCAAGATCAACGAACGGAATAATTGTGGTAGAAACGATGGGTCGGCGTGCAGGATGGATTGCCTTAGAAGGCGGAGCTGCTGGCGGAGCGCATGCGATCTTGATACCAGAACTCTACCGTGCCAAAGTTGAAAATAGAGATCTTTATCCGGAACTTGAAGAATACCGTTCGATGGAATTTAACGTAGATTCCGTGGTGGAGATCATTAAGCGGAGAATTGAAAGAGGAAAACCTTACGCGGTATTGTGCGTTGCAGAAGGGTATATCGATGAAATTTTAGAAGATATTATTGAAAAGCAGGCAAAGGACGTCCCCAGAGATGAATTTGGGCATCTACGATTAGATGAACTCGGCGTGGGAAAAATTATTGCCGATTATCTTGAAAAAAAACTAAATGTGCGAACGCGGTCGGTTCAAACTGGTTATCTCTCTCGGAGTTCTCCTACGAGTGCTTTTGATGCGTACATGTCCCTTAATTATGGTATTACCCTGCTAAATCTCATTTTAGAAGGGAAGTATGGGAAAATGGTCGCTATGGAAGGCTCCCAATTCGTCATTAAAGATATAGGGGTAGCCGTTGGCAAAATCCGCTATGTGCAGCCCTGGCGGTTTAAAAATATATCGAAATTCTGGAGTTGGACATTAACAGGTTAGTAATCAATAAAGTTCCACTACTTTTTTCAATTAATCTTTTTTAGAATGCTAAAGATATTGTCCTTCCGCGTTGGCCCCCCAAAATTTTTTAGTAAGACCACCTGAAATCCCGTTTGGTGGCATAATTTTCTCAGTTCTCGTTGCGAAAATAAATGATAGAATCGTTGGATAATTTCCGCATTCTGTTTTTTCCACGGAATGTAAATATCACCAAATTCCTTAATTGAAGGGAATTTCAGCAGATGCTGAAAAAATTGCTTAATAAAATGCCCCAAAAAACGTTTTTGCCATCGTCTCCATACCGTAAGGAGGCAATAGCCATTTTCTTTCAGAATATACTTAACTTCTTCAAGAATTTTTAACCGATTTTCCCGCATCGGAATGTGATGAAGCGTTGCTAAAAAAAAACTATCTGAAATACTATGTTCTTTAAACGGTAATAGCGTAATATCTGCCATAATATACGAAACATTAGTAATTTCCTCAGCGGCCCGCTTTTTATTTGCCATCTTCAATAAATTGAATGAAAAATCGACCCCGATCACGTGATTCACTTTATCCGCAATCCATAACGCATGGCGCCCATTTCCACACCCTAAATCCACCAAATACTCCTTACAAAACAGGTTCAAATAGCCGAATTGTTCGAAAAATTCTATTAATACATTCCAGGGTTTCTCTCTCAACCGATCCCAATCTGGAGCTATTTTTTCAAAACTATTTTTCACATACCGCTTCATATCAAATAAATCTTGGGTCACCGGGCTAGCATCCTTTTCTAGGAATCGATTAAAATATTCCTGATGAGTGAATTCATAAATAATAGGCGTATTATATTAAATATTTATTATAGGCAATTTGTTCATAAAGTTGAAAAATTAAAGCATTTGGTCGAGATAAACCATGGTCAACATAGATATCGTTGGCGAATTTCATGTGGAGCCGGATGAAAAATTAGAGAAGGCCGGCGTAGAATTATTTCTCATTGACCGAATTACAAGTGCGGATGAATTTCAAGAAGTTTTAATTATCTATCCGCCCCCTAAAAAAAGACTGCCACTGCGCTGGAAAGCTTATACAGCAGAAGAGGCTGATGTTTTATATGATTATGTAGAAAAGGGAGGAATTTTGGTCCTTATTCCGCCGTCTAATCCAACACTTTTAGAAAAATTATCAGGAATTTTCGAACGGTTCGCCATTAGTCCCGTCTTTTGCAAAGAAAATTTACTGTTGCATGTAAATGCGCATTTGATTAATTACGGAAAGGAGGGCAAACGCCCGATAAAACAATATTTTCATTTTCTGATGGAAGACAAAGAATCTAGCGAAGTGGTTATTGAAGGGAATTGGATTCCCATCTTCGCTTTCAAGTTTATCGGCAAAGGTCTCGTCCTTTTATATGGGTTAGGCTCGCAGAATTTCTGGAAAGAAGACCTTTCCGCTCTTTTCAAATATCTTTTGCAAGATTATGCGTATTTTTGGGAGAATAGCGAGCTCACAGAAAAACAGCTCGAAAATATTCTGCATTTTACCCGAAAGGAACAACATGAAAAAATTCGGGATGAGTTTATTCGCGCCTTTGTGCAAAAAAAGAAATTTCCCGATTTCCTGGAAATCCGCGATCCTGCTCTGAAAGAGGATCTGATACAAAATATCCAATTATCCACGATGGAGAAGGAGTTCAAGGATCTCTCCGGGAAATACCTTGCCAGGAAATATCGCGAACTCCACAAGCTTTTGAATAAAGAATATCCTACCTTGATCAATAAAATTCAAAAATTCATCTACCGGAAAGTGCTCGATAAAACTATTACTGCGGAAACCTTTAACTCGCTCTATGAGAGCGACCTCTTGCAACCGGAAGCCGCCTATTTACTCATTGTGTATCTCGATCCCAAGGATCCCGAAAATTATAAAAAATTCAAAGATAATCTGACTAAACTAATTCAGTGGAATAAAAAAGAAGAAATTATTGAAGAAGATTTCCTCAAAAATCTAGCATGGGAACATCTTTAATCTCTATTTCTTGAATTGACCACCCAATCTACTGCTCTGCTTAATTTCCTAACATTTAAGAAGGACCAGATTTTATAGTACTTATAGTCCGATAAATTTCGGACTAAAAGTTCGACAAGAGGTAGAGCCATGAAAAAGAAAATGGATCAATCTGTTTCTAAGGAAGAGGATCAGTCTGTTCCCAAGGAAGAGGATCAATCTGTTCCCAAAGAAAAACAACTGATAACAGCAGTACAGAATCGTTCCATCCTTGAAAATTTAGAGCAAGAGGGTTTATCACTTGGTGAATTACAATATAAAGTCGGACAAACGAGAAATGAACCTGCCAAAAAAACTACAGTCGCAAGTCGGATTAATCGACTAAAAACTGCCGGTCTTGTTCGAAAACAATCTAAAAAAATTGATGAAACTGACGTTCGAAGCCCTCAATATCGAGGTTGGCGCATAAAACAGCAGGAAAATGGGTCTTTTCAGGCAGAATTAGGATTTGAATTAACCGAAAATGGTAAAGAAGCATTGAATACAATTCGCACTTTTACGGAACAGAAAAATCTACCTCAAAAAAGTAAAACCAGTAAAAAAGATGAGGAGGAAAAGAAAAATGAGTGAAGCCAAAGAAAAAATCCAAAATTTCACGGAGAATCTTACTCAATTTGTGACATTGGAATCACCTCAAAGTTATAAAAACCTGACAATTATTCCATTAATTCTCAAAGATGAGTTACTTGATTTCATTACCATCAAAGAAGCTGAAGCAGCCGAGCTGGGTTATATTCAGGAAATGCAAAGTGAAACCGTGGCCACCCTTCAGGCGGTGAATAAAGCCACCAAACCGATGCTTATTCCCTACATGCAAGTTGTAAAAGGTGGGAAACAGGACCGGACGATTTTCGAGCCGATTCTCGTAGCAGCTGGGGGGACCACAGGATTGACTTTAAATGTTCCCTCTCAATGCATCGAACGAAGTCGCTGGACTTATCGTTCAGTTCCGGAGAGTATGTCAAAGCAATTCAAAACTTCTTCCCAAAAGATGACCATCGGCGTACACGCGGAAGCAATAAGAGCGCCCTATCGTCATCAATATTCCCAATCAACAGTTTGGAATACAATCGAATCGATGTCTGCTCAAATGGGGCTAGGTGCAGGTGCTGCGCCTACCCGGAGTGGAATCCAAATGCAGGAAACCCAAAAATCGAAGATCGACGAATATGCATCCCATTTTAAAACCATAAAAAACCAAGCGGGCGTTGTTGTGCTAGTGAACAACCAAGTTGTGGCAATAGAGCTCTATGGTAATCCAACTGCATTAACCATATTCTGGGAAGACCTTTTAAATTCCTTTGCCATGGAAGCCACTCTACGATCTGACGGGGCTAAGGACTTGAAACCATTAAAAGCTACAGAAGCTCATGATCGCGCCTTGCGGTGCTTCGAAAAGTTCACGATGCAATACAACGAACGACCGGGCGTCGGATTGGGCACTATTGTTGAATTCGCTGATCAAAATTTAGTTTGGGCTGGTATCACCCTTATCTATGATAATAAATTCGCCCATCTCTACATCGTCGGCCAAAGTGTATTCCCCGAAGAAAAAGTCCAAACGCAACAATTACGCGTCAGTCAACTCCGCCGCCAAATGCGTCCCTTAGAGTAAAAATACCTCACCCCTTGGTATTGAAGCCCCCTAATTCTTATATTTTTTTTAATTTAATCTAAATATTTTTATAACTCGAACCATACAATCTAGCTCAAAGCTAAATACGTGAGACGATTATCATGAGTGAGAAAGAAGAAAAAAAGAAACCCAAATTACGCGGTTGGGTCGGTCGGAAAGCCGGCGCAGAAGAAGTATCCGGCTCGGTGGACAGTAAAATAAAGAAAGCCACTAAAAAAGACGAAGATGACAAGTAATTTTTTAAAAATCCTTTTTTTATTTCTTTTTAGACATTAAAATTACTATCGAATCTCATATTTTTTAGACTACTTTTAAATAATCAAATAGACTATAGATAGAGTAACTTTGATAGTTAAGGTGATTATTCTATGAGTGAGAAAGACGAAGAAAAGAAAAAATCCAAATTCCGCGGTTGGGTTGGTGTTGGCGCTGGAGCCGAAGGGATTGGCGGATCTGTGGATGATAAAATAAAAGCCGCCGCGAAAAAAGAAAAGAAGAAATAATGCTTTTTACTTTTTTTAATTACTTTTTATTTCTCCGATACCATAACTTGTACAGTTGCTTGTAAAGGAAATAGATGCCGAGCAAGACGCTAGCGGTAATGCAGGAGGCAATAATGGGATACTCTTGACCAATAGCCAGAGCAATGATAGGTCCAATTGCGACAAGAATGCCTAAAAGCACGCTTAAAAATTCCATTAAATTGCCATGAATACCGGAGACCGCGGAATCCACCATCTCAAGTTTATTTTCCAAGACCGATAAAGAATTTTCGAACTTAAAACATTCCCGCCCTCTTTCAAGGCGCTTTATAGTACACGTCTTGACCGCGAGTTTCACATTATGGAATTCTTCAACGCCTTTGGATAAGCGACTCCGCATCTGCGTTAAATCATCCGGCTCCATTTCTGAGATCGGTTTTTTGGAAAGTAAATAATCATACATCATCAGGATAAACTGTTGAATGTGTATGAATTCCAACACCAATAAGAAGTCTAATTTCTCAAAGAGTAATTGCCGTTCAACAGGGATCTTCCGCTTACTGGCGATGAATTCAAGGGTCGAAATGGAATCCTGAGAATAGAGGAGCATAGAACTTTCTTGGCAAAAATAGAGTGCATAGTCGGCTCGATCTGCCAAATTATTTTCTGAAGCAAAAGCGCCTTCAATGATATCAAGCCGTAAATGTTCTGGTTTAAGATAAATTTCTTGAGAAATCATGGAATACAGTTCGGCTTTATATTTCTCCAACAAATCGGGAATGGTAGGACTTTCTGGCAGATGCATTATGAGGACGGGGTAGAAATGAAAAACATGATAGCGAAGCGAACGGTGCAGCTCTTTCGAACTTTTCGCTTTTTCGCCGCTGGCAATAAATGCAATGATAGCCCAGTAGATCCATACCACTTCATGGAAAGTGAAATTTATGGTAATGGGTTTATCTTCACTGCCCTTTTCCAAAAGAGCCGCAGTTTCAGGATTTATCATCGAATAATCCCTTAAGACATTCTGTGGGATCTTCAGAGTTAGTTCATCTTCCCCTCGTGGAAGCATCTGCAGATCATTTACGATTTCTGGGGTGATACCCATATCCTTTATCTTTAAGCTAAATTCTAAAATGAAAATACCCATATTATGATAGAGCAACCGCACTTCCACAGGCTCTACCCGGTCTCCGGGTAACGTGATTTCGAAACTGGTCAATTTGGCTCGGAAAAATTGAAGGTTCTCCAGATATTCGGGGTCAATATTGTCCATATCAGAATCATAGAACATGTCCAGGATTTCTTTAACTTTCTCATTTCTAACCCAAATTTCTGCTTTTTTTCCTTTTGAACCAGCTCGTTCTTCTAACTCGGCAGCGGTATGGTATCGAATGGTCCCCTCTAAAATACTCGCTTTTTTAATGAGATTATTCGCAATCTCTATCAGATCTTTCTTATTTTTGATCCAGCGACCTGAATCAAGAGTATACAACCATACAATTTCAAAATCGTTAATTTCCATGGTCTCAGTACTCCTTTTTTCGACAAAAATACTGCTAACTAACCACCCGGGAAAATGACGTTTAACGGTACTCCTAATTCCTTTAATTTCTCCACAATATATGCATTTTCCATTTTTATCCGAAACGCGCGCCCCGTTTCAATCCCACTGGCGCGCCGCCCGGGTCCTTCATAAGGAACTAGTTCAACAAATTTCAACAATTCTTGGCGCGTTTTTGGATTTTTTAAAATGCGATATACGATTTCTGGCGTATTTTCAATCAAAGTGGCGACTTGGCGCGCCGTCCGAACGCCCCATGTGGTTTCAATTAAATCCATATTAACACATTCACTGTAATTGCGATCATGAACAAACGCATTAACGAGTACATTCACAATCTCAATGACTTTTGCATGTTTCGGTTGCACTATTTCTTGCTGATATGGATATAGCGTAGCTAGCAAGTTATCGATGAAAACCATGAGCGCATTCTCGCGCATTTCAATCGAAGCTTTAAAATTCAAGAATTTGGTATCCAATTTATTTATGGTCTCAATCACATCGGTCATATTCGGGACTGTTTTGATATAGGTATAGTAGAAATGATTATCCGATATAAATTCCGGGGCATTAAACTCCTTGACAAACCCTAAATTCTTGAGTAAAATAAATTTTGAGGTGAAATGAATTATTTTATACTCATTATCTAGCTGTAACTCTAATTTAATCCGGATTCGATATTTGTTTTGCGTTTTTTGAATGGAAATCGAATCATCCGCATGTAAAAAATTCTCAATCCGAATAAATTCGGCAGATTCAAATTGTTTCTCTAAAACAGTCCAATTGTTGCGAATCCTCGTAAAATTTAACTCGATCGTGGATTGTATCACTAAATTCACGCCCTAATACATCGATCAACTTCACATTCATTATTCCGTCCTCTGTATTTAATTATATCCACTTTTCCTACAAAACAAGAAGATGAAAGAAATTAGAAGATTAAGAATAGGAAGAAATTAGGAATGACCCTAACGCTTTAAAAATTTAGAAAAGTAATTATTGGTAATTGGCTAAATTCTAATAGATTGAGATATAGAATAATGGAGGATAAGTATTGAAAACGAGTCTCACTAGTAAGTATCGTCAAGGAGAATATAAAAAGAGGGGTTTGTAAAAGCGACTCTCAATTGTTCGCATCTCTTCTGAAGTAGCCGATTCCAATCCTCCTTATTAAAGGAAGGCAATTTAAAATCTTTGCTACATCCCACACCTCTAATGGTGTGGTGCGTTTCCCGAATGGCGATATAAAACGCAAAACTCCAAGGAGTATTAGGGGACGATTTCGGATTCATACCTAGGTAGATAGGATCGTGTTGATCTGTCCAAAGGCTATCCCAAGCATCTACTAACTCCGGGTATAATATTTTGCCGATGATTTTTTCGCTGGGAACCCACCTATTAAAATTTTCCGAATGGAAGACGGTTTCGATCAATTCGTATTCCATTTGAAAATCGCCTCGCCTACACGCCTCTTGGCATTCTTGATATTCGACGGGTGAGATTTCAGCAATTAATGCCTCCGAAATTTCAGCCATTTTTCTAAATATCTCCGGATGGCGCTGCAACAAGTATTTCACTAAATGAGCCACTGATGGTACGTCCAGAATTATCCCATAGAAAAATTTTCCGTTGTAATTCGAGTGGTGCAAATATTCGCTGTAATATTCAAAGCATAGATGGAATGCGGGTTCCCTCCACGTAAGTCCTAGTTCATCGTATGCAATTTTGAGTAATTGATCCCACTTTTCAGGAAGGATCATCAGTGAAATCGGATTTATCGATTCCTCTTTGGAATGGAATGTCTCATTAATTGCCGCGCAAAACCGGGTCTCCGATTCCTTATCATGGACAGCAGTTATTCGTAATGCGATGGGACCCTTGAAAAAGCGCTCTATCTCGCGTATCCATTCACAATCATCTTCATTCCAATACCGCACCTCCCAATACCACTCCTCGCTATCAAACCCTGCCTCCACCTGCACTTCGGGCGGTGGCTTGAACTTTCCGACTCGCTTGAGCAACGTCCAAATATCCTCCTCGACGAGATAGAGCCCGTAGAAGAATACTACCCCATAACTCATACAATCATACCCGGTTCAAATACCCAAAGAGGATTACGGTTTACCTTCTAATGCGCATATATAAAATTTCTTTAATTTATTAGTTATTTTAAAAGTGTTAATTTTTTGGGGAAAAACGTCGGGAAACAAAAAAGTAATTTTATGGGGAAACAAAAAAGTAATACCTCTTCGTGTGCCGGCGGTGCTTCACGACCTTCCCTGCGAAGACATACCGCGACTTTCCCGCCCGCATTTGCCCCCAGTGCAACGCGTAATCCCCCTTTTTTTCCGTAAATTTTTTTTTTTGGTACTTTATTATTAAAAATTAATACAAATAAAAGTTAGTGAAAAACCTTTAATCATTATTTTTTCAAACAAGTAGAGTTGATCATGAAATAATTATTTAGAATAAAGAATTTTTTCTTTGATGAATTGATTTTAAACCGATATTCCGTATCCTTCCCCTCTCTCTATCACCAGTTAAATTAATACAAAAGGGTTTTATATTACGCTTTCTTTCATAAAGACAGTAAGGATTAAAAGAATAATGAGTAAAAGAAATGGTAAATGAAAGAGCAATGAGTAAAGATAATGGTGAGTAAAAGATGGTTGAATACCGATTCCGATTGACAGGGGTCCCGCCAGACCAAGCCGTCAAGACGGTAGATGTCGATGTCAATCGCAATGTGGCGGATGCGAAGAAGAGTGTGCGCAAGGCCTATAAATTGAATCCTATTTTAACTATTCAGTTTATCCATAAAGGCAAAGTATTACCAGATAATGTCCGGTTTGCGAGTTTGGGCATTCATCCCCAGAAAGACGTTATAACCGTAATGGCAACGCAGGCGGGGGGCTTCTAAGCTTCGGCAACGCAGGCGGGGGGCTTCTAAGCTTCGGCCACACAAGCAGGCGGCTTTTAGGCTTCCTAATTTTCTTTATTTTTTTCCTATTTCTATTGCAAGACTTAATTTTTTTATGGTTTTTGATATCTACGTCTAGTGTATGTTATTCCGCGCCACTTTTCATATTCTTCTATTTCTTGAATATTAAGGGGATAATATTCATCATAAGAATATCGATGAAAATAAGATGCTAGTTTTTCTCGAAAATGCTCTAATGCTTCATTATTTAATCGGCACAATCTTAAATTTCGTAAGCCTTCTAAATTCTCCCTTAAAATATAGAAAATCGTTGAAAAATCTATGAACATCCGTTCAGGGATATTAAAGGTTTTATCAGGAGGTAAATACATTTTTGAAGGTTCTTTATTATTTAAGTTAATTATAGCTTTCATCCATTTATTAACGGAAGTTATATCTCTTCTCCAAGGGCGAATCATACCCAAAGATATGTAGGTATTTCTTAAACAATCACAATCTTGGGTCATAACAATCCCATAAGTTCTTTCTAAATTTGCAACGATATTTACATTATCTCGAGTAATTTCTGTCCAAGAAGTTTGTTCAATGCGTTCATTATCATCTATTACACTTAAGTCGTTTAAATCATATCTCACTAGTGATAAATTATGAAAAATATCACCCTGCTGTATAGATCTTCCTATGGATATTGATTTATATATCATATATCCTCATCTAAGCCACTTTCAGAAGCTTCTTCGATTTCATCTAACTCCTTTTTCAGACGTATTTCTTCTTCTTCTTTAATCCGCTTGATATTCTTTTTTAATATAGCAATTGCTTTAGATAGTGGTAATATAACTGGTCTTTTTTCTTCAAGTGGATTGTCTCTTACAAGAGTTTGATATTTAGTATCCTCGAAGTTAGGAATTTCAATGAATTCACTTGTCATTTCGGATATAATAAATTGAGGAATTACTGGTAAATTATTATCATATATAATGTTAAAATCTTGACTCTGCGTGGTTATTGTTCTAAAATTGGTTTTTCCCTCACTATTATCGTCAAAATGTAATATTTTCACTCGAACATCGCCCTTATATTTTCTATCATTTTAAAGAACCATTTATGGATTAAATTATCCGCTTTTTGAATCCACTCTGGAAGCTTATCTTTTGATGGAATATCATTGTTAAGCGATCTAAAAATCGTATCCATTAAAATCAGTTTTTGATTATCTGCTTTTCTTATTCCACTACGAAGTTGGCACATAAAAAATCCTTGAGGATTATCAACATGATAATTTGCTTCTAAATGAAATCTACTTGGAAGTGAATTAATATTTGTGGCTTTAAATAAATCGACTGTAAAATTAAAATGGGTATGTAAATTTTTCTCAAGGAATTCAAAAGCATTATCTTTTTCATAATTAAATTCGAATCCATCTATGTAGTGAATTAAAATTTCAATTATTTCAATTCGAAATGCACG
>CAYGYC010000119.1:0-12050 GCA_964353755.1 uncultured archaeon
CTCTTTATTATAGATTTTCAAAGAAAGTAATGTATTTATTTCCTGCGGCTTTTGCCTTTTCGATTGCGGCAGGATCTAAGCTCTGGAACGCATATTTAAAACTGGCATCTATTAATTTCCCGCTTTTTTCCCCTTTTGTCCGTAAAAAATACTTATAAATGCCCTGTTGAATTCCTTTAAATGCCTGAAGGAGACGGCCATAGCGCCTATCAAAAATATAAAGTTTCTTTTTAGGAATTTGTTTGAGGTAGCAGCGCACGGCGTTTTCAACCGTATTTCCCCCGGCAAATCCCTTCAGAATTGATTGTTTTTTCTTCAATAAGATTAGTTTGTAGTGGGAAAGGGCATAAAATGGAGATATCCAGACCCTTTGACTTAAACTCGGAATAGAGCGCCTCGCCGAACCCTGCCACCGCAAACTTGGAGGTCGTATAAGGGACTAATCCCCCAATGGCAAAAGATCCCGCCATCGATGATGTCAGAATAATGTGCCCAAATCCTTGATCTAATAATTTTCCAATGAAAGCATTAACTATATGAATTGATCCCCAGACATTTATTTTAAGCACGCGTTCCCAATCTTGCAGCGGTATCCATTCATAATGCCCCCCTGCAATTACCCCGGCAATATGAAAAATGAAATGGATTGTTTCAAATTCCTCTTTGGCTCTCGCGGCTAATGCTTGGACCTCACCAGGATCTGTAATATCGCAAACCTTTGATTTGACTGAGCTTCCCATTTTCTCTAATTCTTTTTCAACAGCTTCTAATCTCTCTTTATTAATATCTGTAATCAGGAGCTTTACGTTCATCTTGGCTAGTTGCATTGCCAGTTCTCGCCCAATGCCACTTGCCGCTCCTGTCACCACGGCATTTTTCCCGTCATAATACTTGTTTCCCATTAACTATCCCTTACTTTTTTACAACGAATCCCCTCTTGAGTAATTTGAATTTTTCTTAACCCTCGCAGTTAAAATTTTAGGAGCAACCTTGAAGTTCCCTAGAATTGCCATAAAAGATTTTTATAGGTTTGCGTTCCTCTCGAAATTCAATTGATTCAACCTTTTATGAGGTATTAAGAAAAAAAAGAGAAAATTAGAGTTAAAAAATCATACTTCGACGCGAAGATTAAGCTCTTTGACCAATTCTTTGTAGCGATTCCGTACCGTGACCTCAGTGACGTGGGCCACCTCGGCGATCTCCCGTTGAGTGCGGCGTTCTCCCTCTAAAATGGCTGAAATATAGATAGCAGCCGCTGCCAATCCTGTGGGATCCTTTCCGGCAGTGATACCCTTGTCCCGAGCTAGGGCAACAATCTCCGCCGCCTTTCGCTGTGTCCGCCCGGAAAGCGTTAATTCAGTGCCAAACCGGGGAATAAAATCAGTAGGATTCGATTGTGGAATGATAATTTCTAACTCACGCAAAATTAAACGATAGCATCGGCCTAATTCTTTGCGGTTTACGCGTGAGTGCCTTGCAATTTCATCTAATGTTCGCGGCACCTTCCTTTCCCGGCAAGCTGCATAAACGGCGGCAGCAATCATCGCTTCGATGGATCGCCCTCGGATCAATTTTCGTTCAATTGCCCGGCGGTATAAGACGGCGGCGGTTTCCTTAACCCCTCGTGGAATGCCGATTTGCGAGCTCAATCGGTCCAATTCAGACATCGCAAAGGCTAAATTCCGATCCATTGAAGAGTGCACACGAGTGCGAATCTGCCATTTTCGTAAGCGATATATTTGAGCACGCCGTTTAGGCGTGAGTTTCTTCCCGTACGCATCTTTATCATGCCAGTCAATCATTGTTGAGAGTCCTTTATCATGGACGGTAAAAGTAGAGGGACTCCCAACTCGGCTGCGTTTGTTATGCTCTTCATTCGTAAATGCGCGCCATTCGGGACCTTGATCGATATTCCGCGTGGAAATAACTAAACCACAGTCACGGCATATTTCTTCTCCGCGAGTAAAGTCCTGGAGAATATTTAACGATCCACAGGCACTACATGCTTCCGGATCTTCTTCCGGCTTTTCTTTATTATCCTTTATCTGCTCCGTAACCAAGCAATCACCTATCATTTAGGTGGACTCGACTAGATATTCTTATTTTTTGATTTTAGAAAAAAAACCCTTTATAAATGTTTCGAAAGTCGAGTTAAAACTTAAAGTCAGATCGAAATTTATAAAGGTTTTGTTTTCCTCAATAAGTTATTGTATTAGACGAAAAAAATATAGATTATTAACTCTCACTTTTAATATTTTTCCACCTCTTTAGAAACAAGTTCTCCTCATTTATAGATGCATTAAATAAGGTAACTTTAATTAATTTTACTTTTATTATTGAAAGATGTTGTCAATTAGGGTTTTCAGCGGGTCAAAAGCCTTAAAATTCCCACTCCAGCGTGGGATGACATCTTGGTAGAGTTGCTCAGTTTGTTCGAGAAGCAGATGCATTTTAGTACGAATGATATCGAGATCCTCCTTCACCGTTAAGGCGATGGTAAGGGATTTACCGATTTCATGGAGAGTATATTTATCTATTAAGAGTTGAGTCCAGTCTTTTTTAGGAGTAGGGTCCAATCTGTGATTAGAAACGAAGGAGTAGGCAAAAAAGCAAATATCTTGAGGCGCAAGTATGTACAATTCCTGTAATTTTTTGTGCCAATCCAGTTCTGCCAAGGAGGGAAGCCCAATAGCTCCTATTGAAATAACGATCAGACCCGCAATGAAAATGTTACCGCCTGCTGGGGTGGCTCCTGGATTAATCTGCCCAATAACTATTAAAATCATGCCTGCCAAAAAAATAGAAAGATATTTCCGAGTCCTACCGGGGAATTGAATGATCCACTTGATAAAAAAGAAAAAAAAAGGAAAGCCATAGATTGTCCCCCCAATTACAAGAATGATCCGCGTAGAAGGATAAAAACTGAAAATGGGGACTACGGTCAGAAAAAAAATAATCCCTACGGTGATATAAAGCAGACGATTTCTATCGGTCTTTATAATTTCCGAAAGAAATACACGTCCTACCACTAAAATTGCTAAAATACCACATACCATTAATATTCGAGCTGTAAATGTCGTGAAAAACTCAGAAGTATAGGCTTCTCCGATGTAAAACACTCTCGATATTCCAAAAAAAAGGAAGCAAAGTGCAAGCGATAAGCTATAGCTTCCCTGAACTTGTCTTTCCGGCTTTCTCTCCCCTGAATTTTTAAGAAAATAGTAAAATAGATATAATTCGATGGTTATCTCAACAAAATTCATTCCTATACCATAATCCGACCAGAATTCCCCGACCATGTGATTCCTTCCTTGCCATACAACTCCTTCAAATATTCATCTAAAAGAGCATAGATTCATTATTATTCGCTACATATCGTTCTTTGATTCCTTTTTAGAAAGGAAATCGGCCCATTTAAGGATGTAATGGATTGCAGAAATCTGATTATTTTTAAAGGCGGTAAATATCTGCTCGAGTTTTTCCCAATTATCCTTTATAATCTCTTTATATTCATCAGAATCCAATAGGTTATAGATTTCCCGGCTCAGCGTTTTTTTATGTTCTTCAAAAGAAGACTTTTGAAGATCAAATACATTTTTATTACGTTTATACTGCTCGATATAATCATACAACGTCTTACAGAATTGGTCGAATTGATCCGGCGTATAGGCAATTCCTTTTTCTAAGCTCAAATCTACAAATCCCATCCCCGCCTGGGTTAAATCAAGGCGTTTCAAATCTTCCCACTCCAAATCGGTTCCTTTTATTGGAATAATATGAATTCCATTTTGGAGCGCCAAAGAAAGTTCGTACATGCAGGGTTTTGAATTAATGGAATTCTGAGTAGCAATAAATAATACTAATTGGCTTTCAGAGATTTTTTCGTCAATGAATTTTGAGATGCTTCCAGTCCATTCTTCCCATACCCACGCTTGAGAAACCTCTTTCTGCTTTTCCAAATAATGTTCGATCTCTCTGATTCGGTATAGTTTTTCATCATCTGAATCGTGGCTGATAAACAGGTGGAGGGTATCAATTTGTCTGCAGTACTCCATTATCGTTTTTAGGTCTCGATGTTCCTCGATATATTTTTTTGAGATAGGGTCCTCCCACGGATTCCGGTCCATAAAGAGATGTTTTAAAGGCAATCGCCATAAGGGTCCTGGAATCTTCTCTAATTTATTATCAATTAAATTTAATCGTTCTAACGCTGTTAAATCTCTAAAAGATTCAGGTAGATATTCTAAATCATTGTCTTCCACAATTAATTCTTGAAGTGAACGAAGCTTACCAAAGGATTCGGGAAGTTTGCTTAATTGATTATGGTGTAACCACAGCACTTTGAGCGAATGGAGGTTACCAAATGATTCTGGGAAGCTTGTTAACTGATTGTTGTAGAGGAATAATTCTTCCACGGATTCTAAATTACCAAAAGAAGATGGAAGTGATATAAGCTTATTTCCTGACAAATTGAGAATCTTTAGTTTTTTTAAATTTCCAAACGATTCGGGGAGCAATTGTAACTGGTTATTAAATAACCATAATTCTTTGAGATCAGTTAAACTGCTAAAGGATTCAGGAAGTGTCGTTAAATTATTCTCGGCTAAATATACAGCTTGGAGAGATTGTAGGTTACCGACTGACCCAGGGAGTTCTTTTAAATCACAATTGTATACCCCTAATGCAACGATTTTCTTATCATCCACCCTAACTCCAACCGAAAAATGGCCTATTTTGTCAATAGAAGGTATTGGTTTCCCCAAAGATCGTTCCAAATCTTCCAATGCCTTAACTTCTTCAAGTTTCAACTCGCTTCGTTTGCTCATATGAATTTCCTTCATTATAGTTTAATTAACAACAATTTCCAATCTATTCATTGAAAAATATCCTTAATAATTGTATTTAAAGGGTTAAAAGCCGTAATATTCCCACTCCATCGCGGGATAACAGCTTGATACAGCCGCTCCGTTTCTTCGAGCAGGAGATGCATCTTTGTCCGAAAAATGTCGAGATCTTCCTTAACCGTTATAGCGATCGTCAGAAACTTCCCGATTTCATGGAGCGTATGTTTATCTATGAGGAGTTGCGTCCAATTCCTTTTAAGAGTGGGGTCCAGGCTTTGATTTGAGCCGAAAGAATAGGCAAAAAAGCAAATTTCACCAGGCGCAAGTAGGTAAAGCTCTTGGATTTTTTTGCGCCAGTCTAATTCTGCTAAGGAGGGGAGGCCGGTAGCCCCTACGGATAAGATTAATAGACCTGCAATGAATATTTGAGGCCCAATAATTGTTTCAAAGGGATAAACAAAAAAGCTAAATGGATTCAACTCGCCTAAAAACAGAAGAACCACGCCTATGAATAAAATCAGAAGATATTTCCTTATATTACCGGGATACTTAATAATCCACTTGACAAAGAAGAACAAATAAGGAAGGGCATAGATCAAGCCCAGGAATACAAAAAGGATCCGAGTCGTTTCTGTATAATAGCTGTATGTGGGTATCAAAATCATGAAGAAAACAATTCCTATTAGAACATAGATTATCCGATTTCTCTCCGTTTTTATAATTTCTGAGAGAAATACTCTTCCCACCAACAATATGGCTAAAATTCCCGTAACCATCAGTATTCGGGCTATAACTAGAAATCGAAAATCAAGAGTATAATTAAATATCATATAAAAAATATCCGCCAGTGCAAAAAAGAAAATAAAGGAAGCAAATGTTAAACTAAAACTTCCCTGAATTTGTTTTTCGGGTTTTTTTTCCCTTGAATTTTTTAGAAAAAAATAAAAAAGGTAGAGTTCGATGGTTATTTCAACATAACTTAGGCCTACACTATAATCAGACCAGAACTCTCCAACCATCTGATTTTCTCTCCGATTCGCGCTAGAACAGTATTAGTATCCCAATTCCTGCAAAATCTCACTCAATAATTGCATATCTTTGGTTTTAATCGCAGCCAGCCGTTCCTTCGCAGAGAGGGCTTCGATGGGCGCGAAGATTTTCGCCAGGTCGGCGAGCCGATCGATTTTCACCTTTTTTTCGATCACCGCTTGGACAAAGGTGAGATCGCTGGAAATGACCGCGAACACGGTCCAGATATTATCGAAGGTGAGTTTGGCGGTTTTCGGGAGAAATTTTTCGGTGACAATAATTTCATCGAAGGATTTCAAATAGACGGTAACATCGAAGAGCCCCCGGACGGCGAACATACAACTGGAATCAAACGAATTATTGGTTATAATATCTAATTTCTCCGGTTCATCGGCAAACATAACTTTAAGGCGCTGGAAAAAATAGCGAAAGAAGAATTCAGCGGCAGTTTGGCCGGTTACCACCTTATTTTCGATATCCTTAAAAAATCGGAGGCCACGTTCTCGAAGTTCCGGAGTCAGTTCATTAAAAGTCATGGAAAGTGCCAAATTTCTCACCAGACATGGAAAAAATGCGTTATTTAATTTTTAATATTTTATCAATTCTATAGAGGTCCCGCGCCTGTTGAAAGATATTCCCGCTTAAGAGATTGCTCAATTTAATATCGAGCCCTTTCACGAGCCGCACCTTGCGGAGAAGCACAAAATCGAAGAACATCAAGATGGGGTCCAACTCGCCATTAAGATAATTAGTAATTGTCTCATATTCCCCTTCCATAACGATATCTGGCTCGCGTGGTGCAGGTCCCATGGCTGCCTTCATCTGATTATCCTTGATCACCACATGCACCTTTCCTTCGTTTAGAATGCTGACTTCGATGACCTTGTCCCATCCCTTGATCCAGCGCTGATATTTCGGGCTTTCTATTTTAATTTCTAAAGCGGGTTGCAGTAAATTGACCAATCCCAGCAAAAGAAGATTCTCCCTTTCAGGAACGGATTTTACTTTCTCCTTTTTTTCCTCTGCCATAAAATCTACCTACCTAAACCAAATCGGATTAAAAAATTCTAGGATTTTTATTATTCATTCTAATAGAATTGTATGTATACCCTATGGATATTTAAGCACGATCTCAGTGGCAAAGGACTAGTGTTTAAAGAGTTTTATATTTTCCATGCGAGCATTCGATCTTATTTTCTTCAAGTAAAATGGCAAGATGCTTGTGAAGCATAATCTGTTCAGCAGCTAAGTAAAAAGCTTTGGGTTCAGCAATCCTTCCATAAATAAGGGCCTGCGGGACGAGTTCTTCGATTGTTTTTCCATTGTCATTTTCAAGAAAAGTTAGGATCTTATTTTCGCGTTCTTTAATCGTTTTAAGATACATATACAATTTTTCTGAAATTTCATCGGTGAAAATCCCCTTATGGCTAGTTATTACTGTTTTTGGAGATTTCGCAATGAGATCTTTGATCGATTGCTCAAACGCCCGAATATCCGAATCTAAGCCACCATACCATGGACCAAATGAAGTCAAATCGATATCTGAAAAAAAGATAAGATGTTCATCAGGTATTTCAAAGCAACAATGCCCCGCAGAATGTCCTGGACAATAAAGCACTTGTACTTGAATGTTGCCTAGATCGAAGATTTGCTCAGGAGTAAAGGTGCTTATCGCGGAGAGCGGTTGATAGTGAAAGGATTTCAGGAAGCCATCGAACATTTTTTGGAGTTCTGGGGTATTCAGCCCATAAATGCGGTATAATTCATCCTTTGAAGTCGCCATTAAGCGATCTTTTTCATGGATAAATCGCGCGGAAGTAAAAAGATCTGGATCAAAAATATGGTCTTCATGTCCATGCGAATAAATGATCATATCGGGCTGTCCAAACCGGTTCAACACTTTTTTAATGACTGATCTTCCGATGCCCGTGTCAATTAGCACTTTTCTCTGGGCATCTATGTAGAGGGAATTGGAAAAGGGGTACCGCCCATTATTATTCCCTTGAATAAACCAGATATGGTCGCAGACTTCCTGAAACATAGAATCCAATTAATAGCCAATCTCACGTAAATTTTTCTCGATAATGGCGAGGTCCTCTTCACGAATTTTTCGTAGCATCTCATCGGTTTGAAGGGTGGAAATAGGGGCGAGCCATTTCAGGATGTTAGCTAACTTTTTCACTTTCACTTTTTTCGCAATGAGGGCTTCTGGGAGTGTAATATGTGCAAGTATAATATCTTCTACAACTTGAAGATCTTTGAAATCCATCGCTGAACTTTTCAAAGCAATGCCTTTTTTGAAAACGAATCGCCATTGACATAGCTTCAATCCCTAAATTTTTTTCAATTATGCCTTAGAATATCTCCTTAATTTAAGTATTCTTCCCCTTTCATGTACAAAAAGAACTTAATCTTTAAATATGATAAATAAATCCTTTTCAAAAGGAAATCTATAGGGTATATTTAAAAATATAGAGAAATTTAACGGGCTTTCAATTTTTGTACAATGGGCGGACGTTGTTTATATAAAATTCGGAATCCACAATGAGGACATTTTACTCCTGGAAGAGATTCTAATCCTTTCAAGGTCACTTCTTTCGAGCATCGGCTACATCGATACGGTGCCACTTTCTATTCAACTCCTATTTTTCAAAGTTCTCAAAATATTGAGCGGATAGTTATATTCGTTTAATTGTTAAAATTCAATTGAAGATTAAAAAGCTATTGCTTTTGTGGTTTATTATGACGAACTTGGTTTAATTGTTGGAAATAATTACTAAGAAAACAAGAAATACCAATTTAATTTTGGTCTTTTGATTAGATAGAAGGAAAGTATGAAAATACCGCCAGAGATTAACCAAGGCATACATGCAGAAAATAACCACATGAAACCCCATATAAAACCCAAAAACCCGATAATCGCGGCTGGGAGACTGAAAAAAGTTGATCCACAGGTCTAGATCATAGCCGGCATCGACCGGGAAGGCAAACCATCCCGTCCTCGTGCCACACCAGAGGACATCATGCAGATTTGTCGCGGCAAATCCAAAAAATAAGAAGCAAAGAAAGAATAAGAAGAATATGCCGAGTGGAATAGATTTAACCGTATGAAGGAACCCAACGCCGCAGATTAATCCAATACCGAGGGGAAGGAGGGTAAAAGCAAAGGTGGCAAAGAGGTAAAATCCTGATGGACCGGATAACACTCCAAAAATATGCATATTGAAGAGGGAGATTACGACTATTGACCCGCCAATAAAGCCTAGTCCGAGGAGAAGGAGAAAAAGCGATAATTTATGAGTTTGGGATGGTGTGAGATCGACTTTATTAAAATAGCTCACCATTGAGTTCCATTGATTTTTAAAGCGCAAGGGCAAAATGATGACACCTAATAGGATTGCTAAATATATTAGAAAAATATAAAGCGTTCCTTCTAAAAACATGAACTTCAACTCGAAACTATATAACCGGTCACCAATTTATCAGAGAGAACTCCGGTAATTTTTACCGTAACAAATTTATTCAGTGAATTGGCGGCATGATCAATCATGATAGTTGGTCCACCACATAGAGAATAGCCAATGGCTTTTGTATTATCGGTTTTAGACAGTTCACTGACAATAACTCGCTCTGTAGTACCAACCAATTCTTCTTTTTTAGCCCGATTAATCTGAATCGCGGTATTTACAATGAGGCTACTGGCTTGATCAGCCGAAGATGGGGGGGGCAGCGGCACATTCGCGAAAGCGGACATGGGTAACGGCTTAAATTTATAGATGGTAATTTTTTCTATGCCTTCCTGAGCCAGTTTTTTCATGAATCGACTCGTTTGAATCGCTGTTTGTAAGGTTTGTCCTGGTAGTCCATGAATGAAATAGGTGTGAACACGTAGATTATGCCTTTTAGCAATTTTTACTGCCTCAAGAACTTCTTGAGGGGCTGAAGAACGCCCTAACAGTTTTGAATGTTCCTTCGAGCCAGTTTCACATCCAATAGACAAGACTGTATTGGGAAGAGATGTGCTAATTAGAGTTGCGGCTTTCTCGGTAAAAAGAGAAGCTTTAATATTTTCGATAAAAATACGGATCTCAGTCCCCGCAACAAGATCCGCGATTCTTTCGAGCAAATTCTCGATTTGCGGATAATTGGGCGGTGGATCTATCGGATCGGTCAAGGGTTGGGGCGCAACTAGCGCGTCTCGTTGGTAATCTAAAAAGTCACTAGCCCCTAAAATGAGGCGATACGCCCCGACATCAATCAAATCCTTTATTTCTGAAATAATATTAGGAATAGACCTGCTGCGTGGCGGACCATAGAGTGCAGGAACTGCGCAGTAGCCGCATCCAGGAGGTATGAGAAGAGGGCATTCGATTCGTCGCCTGAGATCAGCTGCTGAACACGTGCCGCAATTATTGCACATGCGCCCATCCGGTAACGGAATTTTTGTCCGCAAGAAATTAGAACAACCTCGCACACATTCGACAAAGATACGCGCCGCCTGGTAAAAAGGATAGTCCTGTAGATGCTTTGTTGAGGGATGAAACGAATCCAATTGCTCTTTCGTAAGATAGGCGCGTTTCGGATTTTCAACTATTCCGTGAGCAGATCGATAGAGAATTCCGGGGATTGCCTCTAAGGCCTGAAGTTCTACCCCCTTCTGAAAGATATGTTGCGCAATGAGATCGGATATCGTACCTTCTGCTTCGCCAATCACACTTATATCAAAATCCAAATTCAATAAAATTTTCGAAGAGGCTGCGGTTATTGGACCCCCCAAAATTTTTAGGGATGAATTTATTTGAGGTAATTTCATCCATTTTTGAATAATACGCCGAACCGCATGAAAATCCATTGTCATAGCACTAACAAATAAATGATCTGCAGTAATATTAGCTTTTTTTTCCTCTAAAAATTGTTCTGCGGTCATTATTTGCGATAAAATGCCAAAGTGGTCTAAAACCCCCGCTAGGGTTCGAGGACCCGCACTGATAACATCACGCGTAAACCGACGCGCGCCTCTCTCTGCCCCTAAAGCATCGACAATCAAAATTTTCATTACGCTGCCCTTTTAAGACATCGCATTTTTTATTCACCTTTTTTTCTTCTTGGTTTATTTATACACAAGCCATATTGACCATCCTTTTCTGGACAAAAATCCGGGTCATCAGCATGATGACGCAAATGCCATGCCAATGATTTCAGCGCTGTCATTTCACACTGATGATCGGTATCCACTTCTTTTTGACAGTAATCACACCATCTCATGGATTTTTCATCTCTAATGTTTTTTGATACGCAAAAAAGCTGCTTTTTCCAATGCCTAGCACTGCTTAAACCGGAGATTTAATGATACAATACGCTTTATTGAAGCATAAGATTCTCTGCAGGAAAGCCCCACTTTGCCAATAATTTCATTACGTCCCGCCGGTGATCGCCTTGGAGCTCAACATGGTTCTCACGAAGGGTTCCGCCACAGGCGCATGAACTCTTTAGCTTCGAGAGCAGATCAGTAAAATCGGTGTCCGGATCCAATCCCTCGATGATCGTCACCTTTCTCCCATACCTTCGCCTTTCAATTTTTATTTTTATGAGCGTCTCTTCTTTTGTTATTTGTCCACAAATACATAAATCTCGGGGCAATGAACATTTCGGGCAAATTCTATCCAATTCATCACCAAAGTCTACTTTTTTTTCAATAATAACAATTTCATTTATTTTTAATATATTCTGTGAGATTTCTTAATTATAAAATTATTGGCAAACAAAGAGATAATAGAGGGGTCAAAGTAAAATGCTAAAAATATTAGATCAAATCCGAAACAAATGCCTAAGATGTCCAATGAAATCACTAAAAATTTTCATTAAAAACTTTCATTAATAAACCCTTTTTGACAGATCCCTTATAATTTAACATGAAACGGAGGATCATAAGGTTTATAACATTGTTATGGTACGTATTAAATTAAAGAATTTAAATGATTTCCAATTTTTTGCTGAATTAATTCAGCGGATCATAATTTTATTGAAAAAAGAAAAGGACGAGAATGAGTTAAATGCAATTTCCGTGCGAAATTTTGGTAAAAAATATTTTACCGGCGATCAGAGCCATAATGGTAAAGGAATTAAATACGAGACACGAGAAATCGCAGAAAGATATAGCAAAGTTATTGGGTATTA
>CAYGYC010000120.1:0-12015 GCA_964353755.1 uncultured archaeon
TTCATTTTTTGATTCTGCTGCCATACATCATCCGTTCAGTTTTATTGCTTACCTACGAATCATTCAAAGATCTATTATCTACCGAATTTTTCGTTCAAGCGCATATCGCAAAATTATTATTTAAAGTTTTATTTAAACTTAAAAAGTGAATTAGAAGAGAAATAAACCAAAAATATATTAACAATAGCAAATTTACGGATTATTTTGAAATGACGGGTGATTGAGCAAAAATGGGAAAATATCAGCTTTATTGTCCCTATTGTAAAACCTATTTACAGGAAAATTATACATTGGATTGCTTAAAACATTCGGTTTTAATTAGAACCGAATATAAAGCTGAAAAATTCAATGTTCAAAAAAAATTAAAGGGGATCTGGAGGTATATTGATTGGTTACCGGTTCAAACTCCCTTAAAGATTGATAGTGGTCCAATAACATATAAGAGTGAAAATCTGGCAAAGGAACTCGAGCTAGAATCACTCTATATTAGTTATAATGGCTATTGGCCGGAACGAAAAGCCAAAGTTAAATCCTGTACTTTTAAAGAGTATGAGGCTTTAGCCACCCTTCCACGAGTGAAAGAAACTGGGAATAAAGGGATTTATCTCGCCTCCGCGGGAAATACCGCTAGGGCTTTCGCCTATATATCGCAATTAACGCAAATTCCCGTCGTTTTATTTGTTCCAGAACAGAATGTCGAAAAATTCTGGGTCCCGGGACCCAATAGTGATTCTATTACCCTTATTACTCTCAAAAAGGGAAATGATTATACTGAGACCTGCCGAGTTGCTGCCCGGTTAGTGGGTCTCTTAAGTACTGATTCGGGGTATGTACCTGAAGGGGGCGCGAAAAATGTGGCACGCCGAGATGGGATGGCGGCTGTCCTCTATGATGGTGTTCATCTGATGAAAAAACTTCCACAACACTATTTTCAAGCAATTGGAAGCGGGACTGGAGGTATTGCCGTTTGGGAAGCTGCCTTACGGTTCCGCAAAGATGGGCGATTTGGAAACTATCTTCCCAAATTACATTTAAGTCAAAATCTCCCTTATATTCCAATTGTTAATGCATGGACAGTCAAATCCCGAGACATTATACCGGAAAGAGATATGGCTAACGCCAATGAGCTGATAAATCAAGTCCATGCGACAATGCTTACCAATCGTTCTCCTCCATATAGTATATTAGGTGGTGTTTTCGATGCGCTGACTGATACTAGTGGAGTAATGTACGGAATTACTAACGATGAACTTCATAGCGCTCAACAACTCTTTCTGGACCTGGAAGAAATCGATATTGTTCCCGAAGCCGCCGTCGCCGTTGCCAGCCTTTCCAAGGCGATAGAGCAAAAAACTATAAACCGGAATGATACCATTCTCATAAATATTACAGGTGGCGGAATTGAGCGATTGAAAGAAGATACAGAATTTTATCCCATTACTCCAATTTTAACTTTGGATAGTGCGGATGTTCCTCTTGATGAAATTGAGGCCATACTAAAATGAATCCCGAAGAACAAGTTATTGAAATTCTGAAAAAGAACCGCATTGAATATATTTTTTCTGTCCCCTGTGAAAAAATTCAAAATTTACTCAGATTATGTTCTCAAAGCTTCAATCATATTCCGTTAACTCGGGAAGAAGAAGGAATTGGAATTGCCACAGGAGCCTATTTAGCCGGGTCTCATAGATCTGCACTATTGATGCAAAGTGGAGGCCTTGGGAATTCTCTGAATGCCTTAATGTCCCTCGCCGTAATTCATAAAATTCCCATTCCCCTATTAATTAGTTGGCGCGGAATTTACAAAGAAACCATCATTGCACAACACCCCATGGGACAGCATATCACCCGCTTATTTGAAGCCTCTGATATTCCATTCATTGAGATCCAAGAAGAAAAGAATCTCGATAAGTTAGATCACGCCCTTCAATCATCTTTTGACCATGAAACTCCCTATGGAATTCTTCTCAGCCCCAAAGTTTGGGAAACTAGTAAATTACAACTGCCCCCTCTGGAGTATCCCTCGCGTACACTTATTTCCAAAATACGCTTTACAAGAGAAATTCAACCGCCCCCTCTAACCCGCTTTGAAATTTTCCAAGGGCTGCAATTATTCCTCAAACGCAAGATTATTATTTCAAATATCGGAATCCCTAGCAAAGAACTATATGCAGTTTGCGATCAAGTTTCTAATTTTTATATGACGGGCAGTTTTGGACTGGTCTCCCTTATTGGGCTGGGAATTGCCCTAAATCGCTCTGAGGAAGTTTTTGTGATTGATGGTGACGGTAGTATTTTAACCAACCCAAATGCCCTTTGCACCATCGGACAAGTTGGACCTAAAAATTTGACAATTCTGGCAATAGATAATGGCACGCATGGTTCAACAGGGAATCAACTAACCCCCGCTTACAACCTTAACTTAGAATTAATTGCCAATAGCTTTGGGATTCAGAATAGTGGCATTGCCTATACTTCCGATGAGATAATCCAAGTTTATAAATCTCTAAAATCAGGCCCTAAATTTATTCATATTTTGACAAAGCCATTCAATGCCAATGTTCCAAATATTCCATTAATTCCCGAGCAAATCAAAGAACGCTTCATGAAATTCCTCCAAGAACTTGATAAATCGAAGTGATAATGAATTGATCAAAAAACAGGAAGATGTGTATTATAATCGTAACTTTTTGAAAGAGCTATTAAAAGATATACGAATTCCCAAGAATTTCGGATTGAGGCGATGTATTCAGTGTGGTAATTGCTCCAGTGCCTGCCCCGCAGCCCGTTACACAGCTTATCGACCACGTAAATTTATCTATGACATATTAACGGGGCAAAAAGAGAAAATCCTCGCCTCAGAGGACATTTGGGCTTGT
Source organism: uncultured archaeon (assembly GCA_964353755.1). Lineage (GTDB taxonomy): Archaea > Asgardarchaeota > Lokiarchaeia > Helarchaeales > HEL-GB-A > CAYGYC01. The sequence continues at coordinate 2,880 of CAYGYC010000120.1, forward strand.
TATTCCTGTTTTTCCTGCAATTTACGATGTCCTCGAAATAATAATCCCGGTATCTTAATCCACATTATCAGAGAGCTCGCTCTTGCAGCAGGATACGGACAGGGAAAGATTCTTCCTTTCAAAACCTATTTAATCAGTCTCAGGGAGTTTGGGATCGGATTAACGCCCTTATCAGTTCCAATCGAAACCTTTGCAGAAGAATTAGGTGAAGATTGGGTAAATATGAGACAAACTTTACCAGAAATTTTGAAAGAGCTTGGGATGGACCCCCGAGCACCTCGAGAACTTCCATTAGAAGCCAGGAACCAAATTAAAACAATAATGGAATTGGCAGGAATAGAAAATACACTTAAAAAATTTGAAACAAAGGAAAGAGAATAAGATCCTAACGCAACATCAATCGGATTGAAAAAAATGACAAAAACAATACCAAAAAATGGATTCTACCTCTTCAAAAGTTGTTTTACTGAATTAGAATATCCAGGTGCTGAGAGTTCCATAAAATTTGTTTTTGATAAGCTCCATGTTGATTATTGTGATGATCCCCGCCAATCGTGTTGCACAGGTATGGGAATCAATGTAGATATCGTCCCTCCCCTAATAACTGCCTTACTGGCTGCCCGAAATTTCATACTAGCCAATGAAACAAAGCATCCCTATTTTGCGACGATGTGTTCCACTTGCTACGGCGTGAATAAAGAAGCGTGCCACTGGATGGAACAAAACCCTCCGCTTTTCACTGAGGTAAAAAATATTCTCGCAAAAGTAGGATTAGAAGTTAAAAAAGAGTATCTAAAAGCGGAAAATGTGTATCATATATCCGAAGTCCTGTATCAATGGAGAAATGAAATGAAGGATCATATTACAGTAGATTTCAAGGATATACGAATTGCTACACACCATGGCTGCCATTTTTTTAAACTATTTCCGGAAGATGTAATTGGGAACCCCGAATCTATTCAAGTTTTGGATGAACTAGTGAGAATTACGGGAGCTGAATCCATTTCCTGGTATTCTGAAAAAAATCTTTGCTGTGGGTCTGGATTCCGCCACCGCTTCCTCACTCCTGAGCTTTCCCTCCGGAGTGCCTATGATAAATTATCTAGTGTCAAAGAAGCAGGTGCGGAAATCCTCATCAATATGTGTCCTATGTGCGCATTCCAATTTGATAGGTCGGATGCCTTGATTGAAAAAGCTATAGCTACGAAATTCGGTATTGTCCATCTCAATATCGCTCAATTAATCGCTTTAAGTATGGGAGCGGACCCCTATACGACGGTAGGGGTGCAAACGCATTCAGTTAAAGTTGAACCAATCTTAAAAAAGTTAAAAATCATGTAATATAAAGAAAAATTTGTAGGGTAAAATAATGTACAGCAGATTTCCGGATCGAATCGGCGTATTCATCTGTAAATGTGGAAAAAATATCGCCGAAATCATCGATTTAGATTCTGTCATTAAAGAAGTAGAAAAATGGGATAATATTATCACTGTTAAATCTAATACGTTTCTGTGCTCACTTCCTGGGCAGAATTTGCTCAAAAAAATGATAGTGGAATATTCCTTAAATAAAATCGTAATCGCAGCTTGCAGTCTGCGGGTTCATAAAACGATGTTTCAAACCGTTTTAGAAGATGCCCGCTTGAACCCCTATCTACTTGAGATAGTCAATATTCGAGAACAATGCTCTTGGGTGAATGCCGAAACTCCTGAAAAAGCAACTCGAAAGGTTATATCGTTAATACGAGGCGCAGTCAAAAGGGCGGAACAACTCTATCCCTTGGAAAATATTCGACAAGCGGTAAAAAAACAAGTTTTAGTAGTTGGAGGGGGGATTGCCGGAATTTCTGCCGCATTATCTTTAGCAAAAACAGGATATACCCTCTTTTTGGCTGAAAAAGATTTTTCCATCGGGGGCAACATGGTAAAACTCGTCAAAACGTATCCTGAAGAAGAATGCGCCATGTGTGTTATCAGTCCCCTCATGTCAGAAATCGCCCAAAACCCGGATATCACTTTATTGCCTGGGACTGTTCCTATAGGCATTGAGGGGTCAATTGGAAACTTTAAAGTGACTTTGAAACAAAATCCGCGTTATGTGGATGCAAATAAATGTCTCTCTTGTGGGGTATGTGCTGAAGTATGCCCTGCTGAAGTAGCGGATGAATGGAATTGTAATTTAGGAACGCGAAAAGCGATTTACCGGAGTTTTCCAGAAGCGGTTCCGAGTGCCTTTGTAATAAACCCTGAGTATTGCCTCTTTTTAAAATCGCAACAACAAAACCCAAACCAAACTACAACGGTGTGCCAAAAATGTATGGAAGTATGTTCCCCCCACGCGATAAACTTTAATGAACAACTCCATATTCATAAAATCGAAGTGGGATCTATCGTTGTTGCATCCGGGCATAAAGATTACGATCCTCTCCGAAAACCCCATTTAGGCTATAAACGGTTCCCTGATGTCCTAACAATTATGCAATTAGCTCGCCTCTTAGATATCAATGGACCGACGAAGGGGAAATTAAAAAGACCTTCTGATGGGAAGAAGCCGAAATCAGTAGTATTTTTACAGTGTATCGGCTCACGGGACGAGAAATCCTCCGGACATGAATATTGTTCGCAAGTCTGTTGCATGTCCGCAATAAAATATTCCAGTATGATTAAAAAAATTGATCCGACTATTGAGGTGACTATTTGTTATACGGATATTCGCGCAGTTGGATTCTTCGAAAATTACTTTAAATACGTACAAAATATGGGAGTTCTTTTTATTCGCGGAAAAGCATCTGATATCTCCTATAATCCTAAGACCCAAGGTATTCATCTTCGTATGGAAGATACGCTTACGGGTGAGTTCATAACGATGGAATCCGACCTCCTAGTGCTTTCTACAGCGTTGGAACCCTCTACTGGGACTATTGAAGTTGCCAATACCTTTGGGCTCTTAATGACCGAAGATGGCTTCATTAAAGAGGACCATCTGAAATTACGGCCAATAAACACTAATATTAGCGGCATTTTTGCATGCGGTACTGCCTTGGGTCCAAAGGATATCACTGAATCCGTTCTTCAGGCAAATTCAGTTACTGCCAAAGTAGAAGAAATACTAAAACAAGGGATTATTGAACGAAGCCCTGAAATTGCCGTAATTAACCCTAATCGATGTAATAGTTGCGGTATATGTATTGAAATTTGCCCTTACAACGCCTTTGAAACGATGAATCAGCGAATTCTGATAAATTCGTTGGTCTGTATTGGATGTGGTGCATGTGTCCCAGAGTGTCCGCAAAATGCTCTAGATTTGAACCATTTAACTCTCCCTCAACTCCGACTGTTGATTGAAGGCATTCTGCAAGATATAAAACAAGAGGATCGCCCTATAATCCTCGCGTTTTTAGAAAGCAAAATTGCCTACGCCGCCGCGGATAATGCGGGAATTAAAAAATTACAATACCCGCCCAATATTCGAATCATCCAAATACCGTCTACTGCGATGATCCCCTATCGCATAATTAAATTTACCTTTGATAAAGGAGCTGATGGGATTTTCTTAGGTGAAGGGCCGAAAGAGGGGCCGGTGGGCAAAGCCGCACCGCTTGTAGCAAAACGAATTGAAGAATTCGAGAAGAAATTAGAAGCTGATGGTATTGATTCTTCCCGATTATATGCCACTTCTATTTATATTAACGAAGGAGGAAAATTAACTGAACTGTTCAAAACCTTTACCAAAATTTTAGAAGAGGAGCAAAGATAATGAGACCGACTAAAACAATTGAAGAAATTAATCAAAAAATTTCCCAAGGAACTGCAGTCGTGATGACTGCTGAGGAGCTTTGCAATTTAATCCGGGAAGGGCAAGAAATAACCATGGATGATGTGGATGTTATTACAGCAGCAACAAAGGGAATAATGAGCGGAACTATTGCCATCCTCTCCTTCAAGGTTGCAGAGGCTTCTATATTCAAAAAAGCAAAAGAACTCTATCTAAACGATGTTCCATGCTATGTTGGGCCTTGTCCGAATGAATGGCTTGGCGTTATTGATACAATCGTGTATGGCACCGCCCATAGCATTTCTGAACCCGAGAAATACGGTGGTGGTCATCTATTCCGGGATTTAATTGAAAATAAGGCGATTCAGGTGAAGGTGATAACCAGTGAAGGGAAACGCATTGAAACGACTACAACCCTAAAAGATATTCCATTTGCAAAAATGATTGGAATCCGGAATTCGTTTAAAAATTATTTAGCATTCGTAAATCCGCATCCAGAAGAATTAGCCACTATCTTTTCTGCCCAACCATTTCAAGGTAACTTCGCAGAGGCAACTTTTTGTGGATGCGGCGAGCTTAATCCCATCCAAAAGGATCCCGGGTTAGAAGTCATTGGGATTGGCACACCAATTCTGATGAACGGGGCATTGGGTTATATTATGGGTCCCGGAACCCGTAGTTCCAAAGAGAAACCTAATCTCATGGCTATCGCAGAAATGCATGAGATGCAGCCCGAGTATACCGGCGGCTTTATTACATCAGGCGGTCCTGAAATAATTAATTCATGGGCAGTCGCCATTCCAGTCTTGAATGAAAAGATTTTTCACAATGTGATTAAAACCGACGCTGAAATTAAATTAGATGTTGTTGATGTGAAAGGCCGAAATCCCATCGAAAAAACGACCTATGCTGATGTTTGGCAAAATGTAGATCTTCAAATTTCTTATGATAATGAAAAATGTATTGAATGTTCAGAATGTGTAATCGAGAACGATTGTCCTATGGGCGGTTTTTCACGCGAAAAAGGGATTAATCAATCCGTGTGTTTTAATTGTGGCAGTTGTGTTAATCAATGCCCTGGGCAAGCATTTAAGGGCAAACTCGGAACTCTAAGAGTTTCTTCGCGAAATATCCCAATTGTTCTGCGACAATCCGATAGGCTGGGAGCTTTGAAACTAGCCAATGAACTTAAACAGAAAATTCTCAATGGAGAATTCAAAATATCCTTGCCCATTTCAAAAATAAATTTGTAAGTTGGAATTCAATGAGAAATTTTCTTTTTGGTTATATGATCTCTCAAAAGATCCAATTCAACTTAAGAAATAAATGATACCCGCTGTAGATCAAAATGGAAAACACCTATTCAGAGAATACTCATTCAAAACTCTTTTATTCACAATCCACTACTAGAACTGCTTTTGTAGAGAAGGTATTAGCACAGTTTAAAGAAGAGATCACTGGAAAAATCCTCATTAAAGTGAATCTGGTCTCCCATGAGCCCTACCCAACGACGACGCATCCCGAAATGCTAGAGGCAGTCCTCAAAAATTTACGGGGAAAAGATATTGCGGTAGGCGATGCACCTGCCGTTGATATCAAGCAATTTGAGATAGAAAAATCTGCTCTTTATACGGTTTGCCAACAATTTAACGTTCCCTTTGTAAATTTTTATAAGGAAGAAATGCAAACCTTCACATCCCCTTCCGACCTTACGCTTTCCAATTATCCTTTAAAATGCAATTATATTATTTCATTACCGATTTTAAAAATGCATAGGGAATGTAATATGACAGGCGCGCTGAAAAATGCCTTTGGATATTTGGCTAAACGGGATCGCATTCTCCTGCATGGAAAAAAGAAAAAAATTCATCAAGGAATTGCAGAATTAAATACAATTGTAAAGCCAAATTTGACAATTATGGATGCTATTGAAACTTTAATCAAAACCAATGAAATCCGCCACGGTGGAATCAAACGCCCTCTTGGTTATTTATTAGCGGGCAAAGATCCGGTGGCTTTGGATATATTTGGGTTCTCTCTTCTTAAAAAAATTGATCCTACTTGGAAATTGAAGTCGCCCCAGGATATTCCTTATATAAAATATGCGCTAGATCTTGGCATTGGGAATTCTACTTATCAACTTCAGGAGCTCTAATCGAATAATTTCTTTTGAACGTATTTCTCTTTTTTTTGAACATATTTCTCTTTAGAAAGTTGAGTGAATCGAAACCCTAGCAGTCGTATCCTTTTTCCTTTTGATTCAAATTCTTTGAGCAGCTGTGTTCCAATCTGTAGTGCAACCTTTTTATCATTGGTCGGCAGTTTAAGCCGCTTCTGCCGGGTAAAGGTACTGAAATTCTGAAATCGTATTTTAATTACCACTGTGTGATACAAATATTTCCCGTTTAAAAGGGATTTATGTAAATTATCCACGAGCATTTCAAGGGTTTTATAAATTACACCGAAATCCTCTATGTCTTTTTCAAAAGTTACCTCTGATCCGAGTGATTTCCTTTTATAGCCTTCCCGAACGGGACTGATATCAATGCCATGCGCGGCATTGTGGAGGTATATTCCCATTTTCCCAAACATCGCATTTAATTGCTCAGCCGGATAATTTGCCAGGTCCTCAATAGTTTTAATATTCAATTTTTCATTTAAGAATTTGGCAGTTTTTGGTCCAATTCCTATAATTTCATCAACCGATAAAGGATTCAGGAAAGATTGAACCTCAGTGACATACGTTAATCCATTAGGTTTCTGGAAAGCTGAGGCAATCTTGGCAATTAGCTTATTTGGGCCAATTCCAACTGAACAGGTTAGTTTGAGTTTCTCATATATTTCATCCTTTATCCTTTGTGCCATCTCGACTGGACTAGAATAGTTTGGCATAGCTTCCATAACTTCAATAAAAGCCTCATCTAACCCCCATTGCTCAAACTTTTTTGGATTCCCACTAATAAATTCCAAATCCTCCTCAAATGGGCCCTCATCTTGGTCCGCGTACTTATGAAGAATTTCCATTATTTTGTCTGAAATTTCCTTGTAATACTTCAGATCCGGGCGAAGAAAAATTCCCTGCGGACAGAGTTTGTAAGCCTTGGATATCGGCATCCCCGATCGTACTCCGAATTTCCTTGCTTCATATGAACTAGTGGAAACGACTCCCCTCCCTTTCCCCTCCTTAGGATCTGCCCCGATAATCAATGGCTTCCCTTTCAATTCGGGGTTTCGTAACACTTCGGCTGATGCGTAAAAGGCATCTAAATCCACATGAAAAATCACACGATCCATCAATCCATAGTACTCGAAATTGAAAACTTATATATATGGCGGATTGGAGGATTAACTTACAGAAAGCGCGGAATTCTTTTAAGAGAATTTAAAGATACAAAACTTCATTTTAACGAGGATGTCAATTGGATATGAATCGGCAATCTGAAAAATTCGGGATAGTCTCGTTAGATGGGCTTCTTGGAGGTGGAATTACTCCTGGAAGTGCGATTCTAATAACTTCAGAACATCCTGCCACTAATAAAGGTGCCTTTACTGGTTACTTTGCTCTGGAACAGTTAGGACGTGATACTGGAAGAGTTTTTGTGGTGGAATACAGTTATCCTCCGCACCATTTCTTTAATTTACCTGAAATCGTCGCTAGTCCGTCCTTCATTCATTCTGCCATTCAAACCAAACGGTATTTTGTGTTTAATTGTTATGGAGCCGTAACTTATCCACCTTCCTTTTCCTATAAAGAAGCCATTATCGATATCGATAAGCCAAATGATATCGCCAAAGTGAAATTCGTTTTGGATAAGACCCGGGAAGAAACCTGTGGGCCTACCGAGAATGTGCGTTGGATATTTGATGATATCACGAATATGTTCATTACCATTGGAGAAGAGGCCAAGGTTCTCCGCTTTTTCCGACAGATGTTTCAAACGCTGAAGAGTCAAAATGATTTAGGGTTATTCTATCTTGATACCCCCGCCCATTCGACCCAATTTGTTTCAGCCTTGGAAAATATGGCCGATGTTTGCATTAATCTGCGGGTGAAAGAAGTGAGCGGCGTTTATCTTCCTCATTTACGTATCATCAAAAATCGCTATTATGGCGGAGAAGTGGTAAGTACTGAAGTCCCTTATTCTTTCACCAAAGATGGAATTCGAATCCAAACCAAAATGTTAGGCGATTTTGAAGTTTTAAAGAAGAATTTAAATTATACTTCCAATACCATTGAACTCTATGGGATGAAATATCTTATAATTCCAACGAGGCAATACATCCAAATTATTCAAGGTATGTATCAAAATCTGGATTACGAGAAATTCTGTAAAATGTATTATGAAGTCGGAAAAGTGGCGGGGCAGGAATTTTTCGCCTTTTTAACCTCGTTCTTCAAAACAGCCGAGTTAAATCGCCCTTATGCTATTATGCGCCAAATTGGAATTTTTGGATACGGCGAAATTGTGGCGAAAACCTACGATTTGGAAAAAGGTAAGGTTATCATTCATCTCCATAATTTACCAACATTCAAAGCCAATGATCCGATTCACCAAGAATCCGCCGGCTTTTTAACGGCTATCCTTGAATCGGTAACTGGCGAGGTCTGGGATACGATAGAAACGAAATGTACCGCAACTGGTGACGACTACTGTGAACTAATTTCCAGTCCGGCACGGGAACTCGGCTTTCTGAATTTAGATCTACAAAAAACCAAAGACCAATTAACCATTGATAGTTCAGGGACCCTTTCGATAATGGGCTCACGGGTTCTTCTGATGCCGAAAGGTACACTTTTAAATATTATCGAGAGCGCAGAGGATTTGGTAGGCGTAGAGCGTGCGGCGGAGATCATGTATCATGCTGGCGAACGTATCGGTTTAAAATTTGCTAAACAAATCTCTGAACAATTTAATCTAGAGGGCGAAGCGATCTTTCGATCTTTTGCGCAAATCGTGGGAGTCCGAGGGTGGGGCATCACTGAAATCAAAGAGCGGGATCTGACTAAAGGCTATGCCCGGGTTATCTTAAAAAATTCGCTCATTGGGACTTCTATGACGCAAAAACATGTCGAATCTGACGCCCTCGTGGCGGGCGTAATTGCAGGCATTTTCGAATTTATTACTAAGCAAAAAATTGTTTGTCGCGAAATCAAATGTATTGCCAAGGGCGACCCTCTCTGTGAATTCGTTGCGGAACCACTTGCGCCTTCCTACGAGGAAAAAATAATTAACCCGTAAATTACCCTTTCACAAAAAATAAATCCCTAAAAGGGATAAATCGTAACCTATCTTTCTATTTTAAAACCTTTAGATTATCTTGGAATGCTTTTTGGATCTTATCATTGAGTGCGATACTCCC
>CAYGYC010000121.1:0-11983 GCA_964353755.1 uncultured archaeon
TTTTGAACTTCTAGTTGAAAATATTACCCAATTTTGCGGATAAATAGATAATTTGGCTTCTTTCTCCCAAAATTGGGTAATATTTTCAACTAGAAGTTCAAAATTATCGACGATTATTTCCTTTATTTTTTGCCTTCGATCATATAATTCAATTCGTACAAAGATATCCTGTAATTTTTCAAAGGTTTCGAGGATCTCCAACCGCACGCCATAACTAATGGACCCAATTAACTTCTTGATATGCGATGATTCCATTTTAATCCACAACTACTTCCATTTTTTTAACAAACAACTGGGCATCTATTTTTTCAGCATCCGAAACAATTATTTCATACTTTTTACCCGTTAAATCATTGAATTGTATAAAGAAATGGGTGCCTTGTCCATTTAACCACACCCAATTCACTAGTTCAGCAACGGTTGAAAATTGGTTTAAATTTGATTTTTCAACGGTGATTTCATTCTCCCAATTGAGAAGAGATAAAGCGCGATATTTTTCAACCTTTAAAGGCCCATCTGTGTGATAAGCCTCGCTAGATTCACTCAATATCTCTAGGTCTTTATTAAAGATTTTCAAATTTGGGATTCCAATCAGACCATCTAATGTTGCGCTTTTTTGGGATTCCCAGGGCTTGCGAGTTAAGGCATTTTCGATTAATTTCAGATAGAAAGAATCCTTTCGCAAATCGTAATAAAGATCTTGGATTTTATCGAAAAGCTGGAAATTCCGGGATTCATAAATGTATAAATACAGAACGGAGAGGAGGTACCCCGCTACCTCGCGATAATCTGCTTTATATTTTCCTATTTGGGCTATAATATCGTCAAAGGTCTTTTCAAAGGTTGCTGAATCAGGATGTTCTTTCAAGATATTGATTAATTCATTGTCAAATACCAAGGGAAGTTCCAGACAGCTTAAAGGATTGAGTTTTTGTTTTATACTGACGAATATATTTTCATTTTCTTCGACAATCGTTATTAATCCTCGTTGATTTAAATCTTGCAGAGCGCTGGTTATAATGCCCTCGTCAAATTTGGTTAATTCTTTAATCTTTTTTACGGGAGTTTTTCCTAAATTATTTATCAGGTATAGTAGTTGATACTTTGGACTTTTTTCTACAAATTGCGTAACATCTTTTAATTCCAGCTCTAATTTGGCGATCTTATCTTCTAACTTTTTACTATTTTCAAGTTTATTAGCTAATTCGTCTTTAGCACTCTCAAGGGTCTTATTATTTAACTCTAATTCCTGTATAACCCTATTTTTCTCTTCAAGGTCCTTTGAGAGTTCTTCAATTTTTGCCGTTTGTTCTTCAATAGTTTTTGCTTTTCCTTCGAGTTCCTCTGTTAATTTGCTGGTATTAGTTTCTAATTCGGTCTTACTTTTTTCTAAATCTTCCAAGATTTTGGTTTTAGCTTCTAATTCCTCAGTTAGTTTCTCTTTATCCTGTATTAGATTTGAAGATTTAGTTTCAAGTTCCTCAACAAGTTTTGATTTTAGTTCGAGATCCTGCGTTAATACCTGCTTATTATCTTCCAATTCTTTTTCTTTAGTCTCTAAGGTTTCAAGTAATTTTATCTTAGCTTCTAATTGTTGAGTTAGATCAGCCTTTTCTGCTAATAAAGTTGTTCTATTTGCGTCTAATTCTTCAATAATTTGGATTTTAGTTTCCAATTCTTTCGTTAATCCTTCCTTATCTCCCATTAAGGTCGAGCTATTGGCCTCTAATTGCTCAAGTTTTTTGGCTTTTAGTTCTAATTCGCTAGCTAATTCTTCTCCGGATTTTATCATTTCGATTTTATTTAATTCTAATTCTTCAATATTTTTTATTTTAAGCTCTAAATCTTTTCTTAAGGTCTCTTGATCGGCTTTTATTTTCGATATATTATCTTCTAATTCCTCGATTTTTTTCGTTTTGGCTTCTAACTCTTTCGTTATATCAGCTTTGCTAATTTTTAATTCTTCATTTTCTTTTTCAAGACCACTAATCGCTTCGGTTTTGCGATCTATCTCTTTTGTTAATTCCGATATTTTATTTTCTAAAAGAGTTTTTTCCGATTTCGTAGATAATTGAACTCTATTAATTTTTTCATTTAATTCATTTAGCGAATGGATTAAGAGTGTATGGTAAGCAGTAAGTTTGGTTGTTACCTCTGAATTTAATTTAGATACATTTTGAGATAACTGGGTAAATGAATTGTTTATATTAGAAACGAATGATTCATCAATATTTAATACAATTTTCTTTGATTTGAAATTATCACGATATTTCTGCTTAAATTCAGATATTAATTTCTGAATTTCATTTTGATATTCATTCAAAATCTCAGGAATTCTTTTATTGCCCCGAAAACTATCTCTTATCCCGAACAATTCTCGTTCTATTTTACCGACTAAATCTATTTCCATCCTTACCTTCAAATCATTAACAATTTCATTATAGACGGAAATATCGAACAGATTATCTTTGGTAATCTCCTCAAAGATTTTATCGAGCTTTGGAAGTATAATAGACTTCGGGGATGACTCGCTTTCCAAGGTCTGCATCGTATCGATTAATTTTACAAATTTATTCGATATACTATTATTTAAACTATCAAAATTCTTTTCAAAATCTGTGAAAGAATCCTGAATCTTATCTAAATTACGCAATTCTCCAAACTTCTCTTTTATTTGCTTAATTAAAGTCTCTAAATTTTTCAGAGATTCTTCACAATCGCTTAAAGATTCAATATTAATCTCTTTACCAAGAGTTTCTTCAAATTTAGTTATTATTTCCTTGAGCTTTTCCATGATAACCCCTCAGATTTTTGGTTACCAACTTTAGTGAATAAACATTCTGTTAAAAACAGTTAAAAAAAGTATGGGCAAGATTTGAAACGTAGAGTTGAACACTTTTTTTAAAAAAATAAGCGAGTAAATGGGGAAAGATATGGGTTATTTTAAGGATAAAGAAAATTGTCGCCCCTATTAAGATAGAATAATAGAATTTTCCGCTAAATCGATATCATCCAAATTTAAAGAGCCATTGTTTCTCGGCTAAATTTCTTTACCGGATTTAAAGAACCATTATTTCTCGGCTAAATTTTTAGGAGCGAAATTATATATAGGATTTTTAGCGATTTATTGATGAAACGGTGATCAAGATGTTAGAAAATTTATACGTAGCAATTCACAATGTAACGGGAATTCAAAAGATTAAGGAATACACGCAGGTATTGGTAGGATTTAAAATTAGGACAGTGATTATTTCGAAAGCAGCAGGGTCGGCAGCGATGTCGGGGGTTCCACAGGCGCAAAAGTTAATTTTTCAGCAAGGGGGCAATTTGCTGTATGTAGAAGATATTCCAGATATAATTGATTTAATAAATCCGGATGAAATTTATGTGATTGCGCCCCACCCATATGCAAAAAATAAATTTGATCCTGAATTAATCGTACAGAAGTTAAAAGATCCCAAAAAACCAAAAATTTTGTTAATATTTGGAGGGAGTGAGCCAGGGCTTTCGAAGCGGGATTTAGATTTTGGAACGGATATATACCTTGAGACCCCCGCGGATATTGGTACCATTGGAACCGCAGCGATTATGCTGTATCTTATCTACAACCACCTCTGAAAAATTTAAATAATCCAACGGAAATTAATTGTGTTGGTAATAGAAGAAATATATTCAAAAGTTGAAGAAGAAAGAATAAGAAGCCGAGATATTCTAGCTGGCAGGAAATTAGAGTAAGATTAATATCTTAAACCTGAAGCGGGTCTGCTAAACCCGTGCCGCAAGGCGCGTGGGTTCGAATCCCACTCTCGGCGCCATTTTTATTTTTTCTAGAAAAAGGAGTGATAGACCCGATGCTCGACACCTTCCCGATTATCGGTTTCTCTAGCTGGTCTCTGAGCAGTATCCTATGAGCACCGAACGTTAAGACTTACGCTGCTCCATCCCTGGCCTCGCTGGGTTTGTCTATTAAGAGATAATGATACCTTCCTTTCAGAAGGCGCCTTATCTGCCGCCGATCCCATAGGGCTGCTCTTCCTTGCCATGGTAGAGCTCATATAATCATTCCGAGAGCCTCACATCGGCTGTTACTCCGCCATATAGAGCATTTGCGGTCCGGAATTACCTTCAGGTCAGCCCTAGCGACCCAGTTAGTCTATCAGGTATAATATATCAAAGAATCCTTAAAAATCTTTAGAGAAAGCGAATAGTTCATTGAGTATCAAAGAATGGTTTAATCATGGGTGTTTCGGAGAATTAGATTGGAGGTCTTGCATAATTTTACAGAATTTACAAATTACTTCTGTGGCAGGTTCATGACAAATAGGGCAGGGGTGAATTTCTTGGTGCAATTGGAGGGATTGTTGGATTTTGTCCCCAGATCGAAGGATTGAATGTTTAGTCCCAGGGCGTTTCTGTTCCATTTCATTGAGGATTTGTTGGATATCATTCCGCAACACCCCCTCCGCGTAAGGGCACGGGATGGAATGGTAAGATAAACTACGGAAAAAGGCGTAGACAGTAATTTCCTGTTCTGGGATTTCTCGGAGCGGTTTAATGCGAGGGATAAATAGATCATGAATTTGGTGAGGATCGAGGGTAGTTCGCCCCATACGGGTGATATCACTCCGTAATATATTCATCATTACCGTTTGAGCTTCGTCATCGAGATTATGCCCGAGCGCCAGCTTATCCACTTTCAAATCACGCGCGACTTGATTAAGACTGCGACGGCGGAGAACCCCACAGAAAAAACAGGCAGAATGAGCAATATGATCATGTTGTGATTGCTGTTTAAAAGTTTGGACGATTTCATCTAAATTATATCCATAGAGTTTTTTATAAGAGGTAATGATATGTTCAATGCCGAGTTCTGAAGCTATGTTAGCGGCATATTTTAGACCTTCTTCTCGATAACCACTAATTCCTTCGTCAATAGTGATGGCTACAAGCGAAGAATTGGGAAAATTCGCTTCAATCTTGTGAAGAATGTAAAGAAGGACAGTACTATCTTTACCACCACTAATGCCAACGCCGATTTTGTCGGTTTCGCAGAGCATTTTATGTTTAGAAATAGTTCGGGTAACTTTGCGCTCAATAGATTCGATAAAATGTTTTGTACAAAGATTTTCTCCAGAGTAAGAACGATAATATGCCGCTTGTTTCCCACATTTCAGACAATTTGCCAAAGCTGGATTCAACTACTAGAAAATACTGGAAAATAATGTGAAAATATTAAATAAGAGCATTGAGAGAATGATGTTAGAGAGGAAGAGAAAGATTGCTACACCTCGTACGCTCCAAATAACAGTTTTTTTCCAAGTCCAGGGCTCCTTAGGTTTGGCTTTTTCATTTTTTTGAGCGTCCATTTCTTCTGGGGATTTAGTTTCCGGGGGAGGGATGTCTTTTCCAAAGAGCGAGGTAAATAATTTATCGCCATCAAAAGGAGGAATAGGGAGAAGGTTAATGATGGCTATAGCAAAAGAAAACATGTACAAATAGAAGAGCATTTGGTAAATATAGGGTGCTGTAGGACCGAGAATTATAGCCAATCCACGACTTAAGAGGTTAGGTTTATAACCAATTCCGTAATAATTTGCAGTATTATTCTGAATTATATATATTCTACATAAATCGATCCCTAGGGAAAACTCAATCGTGCTATTGAATATGAAATTCAGACTGAGACACCTAGACGCATTAAAAAAGTGTGTTAAATTGTAACCGGATACTCTCGAGATATTTCCCGTTCCGTAAAAATCGGGGAGGAAGTTCTGTAAATTGAAAAATTCGTGGTTCTGGGCGGGATTTGAGAAATTGGTCAGATAAACTTTGGCTGAATCAAAAGTATCGATGCTCGAATTTAATCCGAGGTCGACTACTAAGGCAATGACATTTTGAGGTTCAAGATGAAGGGTCGTGAGGTTCAGAATTAGGGAAAAATTGAGAAAGTGATTCGCAGATTGGACGGTTACATTTTTATGATCGTACTTTTGAAGGAAATTGAGGGGATCAGCACTCTTAGATCCATTAAAGAGCTGGATAGCTCCCCAAGCAGTATCAGCAGTCACCCTGCGATTGAATCCAACAATAAAAGTGCGATTTTCAATCGTCCCATTCTCTTTTTGGACTGTGAAAAGGACGGGATCGAATGGTTTGAATGGATCCAATGTTGCTGAGAGATTATTATAAGTAATGGCGCTTCCATTTACACTCAAAATGATCTCATGGGGATGGAGTTTGCCATATGAGGGACCATCGCTATACACCTGGGAAAGATAGGCACCTGGTCCAGCTTCATACATATTAACAATTAAAAGTAAGGCGAAAAACGCGATAATCAGATTAATGAAAGATCCGGCGGCATAAATTCTTTGACGGGCAAGACGCTTTTTTTTGGCGACCTGTTGGTCATCAAGTTCTACAAAAGCTCCAAAAAAGAAAATGAGAGCAAGCATGCCAGAGGATTTAACCCTAACACCACCGATTCGTGAGGCAATACCATGCGCTATCTCATGGCAAAACGCAATAATCGCTATAGGAAGGATCATATATAAGAGGACTGTTCCGGTAACAGTCACGCCTGGGATAAAAGGGACAACAGCATTTTCGAGTTGTGGGGCAGTGATGAGCGCATATAAATTCAATGAGAGCCAAATCATTCCGAAAATCATGGCACCAAATCCAAACCCAATGCCGATGGTCCATAATACGCGCCAGAAGCGTGGAAATCGGCACGCTAACTTGTTAATAAAGCGATTCAGCCGGGTGGTTTTTGCCATAAACCATCCAGGCCCAACTTCCCATCCACGTTTTTCGAGTTTAAGGAGTTTAGCAATTCCATAAAAACAAAACCAGAAGAGAAGAAGAATAAGGAGAAAAGAAAAAACATCGTATTGCGTTTCAATCAGACCCCAAGTTAAATTTTTATTCTAAAATTGTTTTATCGATCCAATTTAAATAATCCGGTAAGCCATCCTCAATAGACAGTATGAGACATTCAGGAACTTCATAAGGATGAATTTGTTTCAAAGTGGTTTTCAATTCATCAATCTTTGTGGCTTTAGTTTTGATGATGAGTAAATTCTCCCTATCATCTTCAATTTTTCCTTTCCATTTATAAATTGACCGGACAGGAATTATATTTATACAAGCTGCCAATTTTTGTGTCACTAGCTTTTCGGCTATTTCCGGTCCGTCTTTCTCTGCGGCTGTAACGAATACTATTTTATACATTTTTATCTATTCCTTCATCTATTGAGAATTGCATTTTATGCATTCGCGATTCTAAAAAACCTTCTGACTACTTATAAAATTCTGTATTATTTATAAAATTCCAAGATTTAAGATAGTCTTCAGTCTGCCCCGTAGGGACACCCAGTATTCTCAAAGGGGCTATAAAAGTTCTGGCAATATCTGTAATATTTTCAGTGTGGCATTCTCTAAATTCTCGTCCTTATTGCCTTAGCCATCAAAATCCCAGAAAATAACATCATAGGTTGCTGAGACATCGAGCTTTTTTACAATTTATTGAATATTTTTACAATAGCCAATAATTTGAAAATCTTCTTCATCAAAATCATCTTCAGTCCATAGGAGGATATCTTGTTCTAATTTGTGCAGTATTTCTGGATTCCCTTTTAAGAAATTGCCCGAAATTTGAATTGTATAATGAGTTTTAACCCGTTCAATGATTGCGAGCTTCAAAAATTCCTTGGCACCATCATAGGAGATATGAAATTTTTTAGATAAGGCAAAAATTAACGGCTCTTTTTGATTTAATAATTTAGAAAAGTCTAATTCCATTGAACACACCCGTAAATAATTATTAAAATGAAAGGAGTGGTGCCCCGGCCGGGATTCGGACCCGGGTCATCCCCCTAGGGATGATGCTAGATTAGGGGTGAAGGCCCTATATGCTTGGCCGGTCTACACTACCGGGGCAGTTTAAAATGAGATTAGCGCCGCCGGTAGGACTCGAACCTACGACCGAAGGATTTCTGCTTTTTTCAGGAATTAACAGTCCTTCGCACTACCTAACTGTGCTGTCGCTGTAATCGAAATCGATTACTACGGCGGCTAAGCGGCGGCGTAAAAGTTTCTTAGTTATTTATAGATATGAAGAATTACTTTTTTTATTAAAATTTTTCGATTGTTACGAGCTTCAAAAATTCCGTTGCCCCATCATAGGAGTTATGAAACTTTTAGATATGGCAAAAATTAAGGGTTCTTTTTGATTTAATAAGTTAGAAAAGTCTAAATCCATTGAATACACCAATAAATAATTAGTAAAATGAAAGCCATTCATCATTTTTGGGGAAATAAGAAAAGACCTTCTTTTAAGGAGGATAAAGAGGCTTAATCTCCCTTCTATTGCTTTGTTTCTATCCCTAAAATTGAATATTGTAATTGTGAATGGGTTTCTTTAGTTAAAAAATTCGATATATATCGGATCGGGATAGTTTGGCACATCTACACAAAATAAATTCTATGAATTTTTATGGAGCTTCTGGTTTATAGTAGAAACTTAGAAGTTTTTAGATTTTTAAAATTAAAGGGAATCAGGACATCTTATAAACCGCTTTTTAACTCCCTCCTAAATCCTTATTTCTAATACATCTTTTTGTACCATCCATAGGATTTATTTTGTAAAGTTGCAATGCTTTCTTATTTTTAGTCCGCTCAAATTCTTCCTTTGCTAAACCACTTCAAGAGGGCTGTAAAAGCAGTAGAGGTAATAGTTGGTAGGTAAAGACTAAAAGATAAAAATAATAGGGCGGAACAATTTTATACTCCACACAATTATTCCACCCCGATTGGTTTTCCTATCATAGTAACTGAAAAACAAATGAAATCTAAAATGGAGGGGTAATTCTCAGTAATCCGAACTTCGTAACATGATATGAAAAATAAATGCCTGAGAGCATTGAAAGGGAGAGATGGGTGAAACTATTATGCGCAAAGGGTCATTTTGCGCATTTATCGGTGCATACCTTTTTATTTGAGGAATCCTTCATTTTCTCGTGGAAGTTTTATAGTTCCCAATCTCCAAATAGCATTAATGAGTTTAATAAGAGAGGCGCAAAATAGTTTTTGTCATTTAAAAAAATAGCTAATTGCGAATTTAGTGAAATACCAACTCTTAACTGAGGAGGAAAATGCTGTGATAAAAACCGTTCAATTCCGCTTATTTCCTTCCAACTTACAGGAAAAGGGATTGAATGCAATTCGCACAATCTATAATAAAGTGCGACGGATTGGGTACCAATTATTGTTTACTGGAGCCGAAAATATCCAACAAAAATTGATGAATTTTTGTCAGAATAATTCTTACGTGAATACTATCTTAAGCGAAAATATGATGCGTTTAAAACAGCAGGAGACTTGGCTGGAAAAAAGCAGAAACTATCTTGAATCTAAAATTGAAGTGATTCGGGATAAAATTGATGAAATCAAAGCGAAGAATGAGAAAGATAGGCGTTTAAAGGGGCTATATTCGCGTTTATCCTCTATTACGAATAAATTAGCGAATTTGAGAGTAAAGCCGGTCGTCTTCGGTGGCAAACAGCTGTTTCGCAATAGGCTCCTGCAAAAAATTTCCCGAGCAGAATTCAAAATAAGACGAGATGCCTCCTTCAAATGTATTGGGAAAGCGCAGAACCGGCAAAAAAATCCAAACTTGAAAATTTTACGTAATAATCACGTCAAAATACGAACCTTTAGAAACGAAAGGGGAAAGAAATGGCTTACGATCCCTTTCTCTGTAAATAAAAGCCAAGCGAATTGGCTACAAGAAATTGATAATGTAGATAAATATACGGCAACGGTAAAGAGAAAATTCTTAAAAAGCGAGGTTCATTATTATCTGTTAGTCTCGAGGGTCTCGTGAAATCAATTTAAGATCATAAAAAGCTGGACAAAAATTAAAACCTTTTGCCTGTTCAATAGAATTTCATTTAAGGCGTGAACAACCAGGAAAAAGCGAGCAGCCACACCACTTTATATTTCCTTCTTAAGGAGGGATTTTTGTCGCCTGTGGTAAGCCATGGGAACAAATTTGTCGATCTTCTAACGATACCCCATTCTCCAGCATCGGATTTGCATAGGAGTCACGGAAAGCCGTTGCGGCGTTCAGTAAATCGAGTCTGCCCGTTTTGTAGGCCGTTAAGGCAGTTAACCCCTGCGTTATGGCGGTAATCCCGGTAAAGAGGAGGGCATTCGCCTTGCCTCGGTTTGGCATGCGCGTGCGCTGATAGACCGTGGTAAAGGGCGAAAACATCCGTTCTTCTTTTGTCCTCAAGTTATAAATTTTATCCAACTGGGGAATTAGGGGAGGGGGAATGTATTTCGTATGAAAATAATTGCCTTTTGGGGTTTTTACGACCGCTGGATTCGTTGATTCTTTCCATTTGAGAATGGGAATAGTGCCCTGGGCAGCCACCAAGTCCATATTGGGATGGGAGGCACCTGCGCCCCCATCCGTTAAGAAAAAGGTGAAAGGTGGTTTATGGTGGGTGAGATACCCGTGAAAGGTCTCCCGAAAGGCGATTTTATCATTCCGATTCGCGGGAATCACGTCATAATACACGATCAGATTACACTTCCAGTCCATGATCGGGGATTCCGTATAGCCAGCGCCTTTATATCGCCCTTTCACACATTTGCCACAGTCTGGATCGGATAACACCCCTGTTTGCTTACTTTTATGGCCGCCGCAGTTACTTTTTAAAAAAGCGCCCATCCCAGATGCCGATTTGATAGTCCACCAACTCGTATCTTTCAAATTCTTGTACCAATAAGCCGTGAAAGGCGCGTACATTAAGGGCCCCAATGGCCGAGACCAGGCGGCCATAATTGTGGGCATCCGGAATGCGCTCATTTTCCAAAGAGAAGGACATCAGTGTATTGGGATTCGTTTCCAGTTCGTGAATCCACTCGGTAAAATTGATGTAGCCTAATTTGCATCGCCCCACTTCCAGCTTTACGAGGTCGCCTATAAAAAATCTGCCAAACACTTCTTCCTGGTGAGGCAGCAAGTCGAGATTATTCCAAAATTGAAAACTATTCAAGAGAAAGAGATCTTTCAGGTAGCCAGTGGCGGTCGAATAATGCTGTAATGCTTCAATTTCTGCCCAAGACAACATGCCTGCCATAAACTCGTCCGGACCAACTGGGCGTACTGGGTGGCGATACGGTAATCTAAAGGCGCTTGGGGTGGATGGCATAGGTTTTGGGGAGGGGATAAAGCCAAAGTCCCCTAATTTTCGTTGATTGGGGTCCCTAATTGCTTTTCTTCCCCGCCTCTTACCCGGACTTTTAGGGCGGTGAAAAATTTTAGCAAATAAAATTCGGCCACGCTTATAGCGTTTATCGATGATCTTAACCCGCACTCTCCCGCAATAGTCGGGAATTTCCATTTGTTTATAATATTTTCGCTTTTCTATGATGATATACATTTGCTCTCGCCTGGCTTCTTCCAATTCATGAATACATAATGAGATTCCATAGTATTTAAATCTAGCGGGCTATTTCATGAGCTAATTAAGGAGGTTAAATGAAATCTTAGATTATAATATGAGCTATTCCGCAGATCTTAGCCAGACATTCATGGTTCATTTCTAAGTGAAATGAAAAAATAAGAGTACCTCCTCGTATTAAAATTCTAAGGATTCATTCCAGCCCAAAATTTTTTATCGGCAAAGAACTTTTATATTTTTAATTTCACGAGCCCCTCTCTCCTATAAAGTACCGGATCCTGCGATTACCTTAAATTTTGAGAACGGTCTCATCGGGGTCGATGCGAATTATAATTTCGCCACGCTGGCAAATGTGGATAGGAAGGGGCATTTAGTGAGTTATCAGAAAATAACCTATGGGAATTTATACACCTACCGCAAGAATAAGCGAACTGATTATGCCAACCATAAAGCGGATAAAATCTTAAATGTGTGTATGAATAAAAGAAAGCCGATAGTGATTGAAGATT
>CAYGYC010000122.1:0-11966 GCA_964353755.1 uncultured archaeon
ACTTTTTCTCATTCTTTGGGCTATCTACAGTTTCATCGCGCTTGGGTATATAATTTTTTTAATTATCGCTGACTATTTAAAATATTTTCCAGAAAAGCATAAAAAATAATCCGTACTCGAAGAAATTTACATTGTGAAATTCATCGTGGGCATTATCGTAGCGATTGTTAATTTCCTTATCCAATTATTCACGCTTTAATCGATTGGGGGATGAAATTGCTCGGCTGGCTTTGGGAAAATATTGGTTATGGGATTGGATTATTCGAAACAGGCATAATAATTGTAATGCCTTATTTAATAACATTGAAATGGGAGGCAGATTTGATTGGTATATATGCAGTAGAAGGTGCATTTCGCTTAATGAAAGATACCTATTATCCTAAAGATGTAATAATTGACAACCTATACACAGGAATTCTCCCTGTCATTAGTATTATTCTTTACAATGTACTTATAGAAAATAAGGAGCAAAAAGAAGGAGCATGGTGCGTTCTAGCTGCAATTTTTCTAATATTTGGCTTTTTATTGTGGCTTAAGAATGAGTCAATTTTACTCTGAACCATTCGCGTCCCAAAATCAATTATCATATAAATTACGCCCAAATCATTTTCAAAAATTAGTTGCAATAGAGATTTATAAGATCCCCTTTTAATATATATTGGAGGCGTAGTCTAATTTGATAGAGATAGAGACCCGGTTTAAGAGTTTTGTGGCAAAAATTGGGCAAGTTTCGGCAATGGTAAAAAAATTGGCTGGAGATAAAGTGCCTGATTTTATAAATATGAGCTTAAAAGCGAATTTAATGATAGGAACTAAGAAATACACATTAATTATTAGTCCCGAAGAAAATAATTTCATAGAAGGGCATGATCCTTTCACCGAATTCTCAGTAAAGGCTGATGAATCATTCTGGAATGACGTTTTCGATGGAAAATACACATTCTTCGGAGGGTATACTCAGACTTTAGCAGAGATTCCGAATTTTAGACCGCATCGATATAAAGTGTTTTACATTTCGGGTATGCTGGCGATGCTTCAAAATTTGGGAATGGGGTTTTAGAGAGGTTCAGAATATGAGCACGAAAGCCGAAAATATTGCGGAATGGATAGTTTCAGTATCGTATGATGAAATACCACAGAATGTCATAAAAATTGCGAAACAACAATTGTTGGGAATGTTAGGTGCATGTTTTGCAGGTTCGACAACTAATGGAGGACAGATTCTTCTTGAAACGATTAAGGCATATGATTCAAAACCGGAAGCGACCATTTTTCCTTCAGGGTTAAGAACTTCGGTATTTAATGCCCTTTATACTAATGCGGCATTCGCAATGGCGTTAGATTATGATGATTACCTGGGGACTGTTCATACGGGGACGAGTGCCTACTCTACGGCGCTTGCGTTAGGGGAGAAGTTAGATATCTCTGGGAAGGACTATCTCACGGGATTGATCATTGGGAATGAAATAGGAGGGCGAGTAGGATTAGCGATTTATCCGCCAGGGGAAGGGCAGATGCAAAGCTTCATCCATGCCGCTGAAGGGGCTGCCATCGCGGGAAAATTATTGAGCTTATCAAAATCAGAAGTGGTTAATGCATTTGGGATTGCCCTCTATCAAGCCCCAATGACCATTCCGGCGGGATTTTGGGGACCACATTCCAAATTACTTACTTCGTCAGTCCCGGCGAAAACCGGGGTGGAGGCAGCCTTTCTGGCTAAGAACGGGTTCTCCGGCGCTAAAACAATTTTTGACGATCCCCAAGGATTTTGTAAATACACCTCAGAGACCAATTTCGAAAATGTCTTAGATAGTGACCTTGGAAACGCGTGGATGACTGAATCAATTAGTTTTA
This sequence comes from uncultured archaeon, assembly GCA_964353755.1. GTDB lineage: Archaea > Asgardarchaeota > Lokiarchaeia > Helarchaeales > HEL-GB-A > CAYGYC01. Next base: position 1,855 of record CAYGYC010000122.1, read on the forward strand.
AGATCTATCCCGGCTGCGCCTATGTGGATTCCATTGCAGATGCTATCTTTAAAATTTTAGATAAGGTGAAAACGGCTGGAAAGTCCTTGGATTATAGAGAAATTGAAACCATTAAAATTTCAAATTCACTATTAAGCGCAATGATGGATGATATGTCCAGACCCTTCACCAATCTTGAAGAAATTAAACGTGTTCAGAGTCCTGTTGCGTTGAATTTCTATCAGCCATACAATGTTGCGGTTATCCTTATTGATCAGAAGCTCACGCCTGAACAATTTACTATTGAACGCATAACAGATCCTGAGGTCCATGCCCTTGCCAAGAAGATAGAAGTTGAACCAGATATTGGTATATCCGCAAAAAGTGCGCAAATCGTGCCCTTCAAGGATATATCGAGTCCGGATTTTCATTTGGGCCAATGGGATTTCAGTAATTGGAAAATGTATTGTGGGTGTAAAGTATCAATTAAAATGAAGAATGGCGAGAAATGGACCGCGAAAGTTGAAATCCCAAAAGGGGCGGCAGGCGGTGATCCCTACCCGATGGAGAAGAAATTTTCACAAGAAGCGACATTGGTCGGATTGGCTGATTCTCAAATAGCAGAGGCTATTCAAATGATTAATGACCTAGAGAACTATAATATTCGAGATATTATCAAAGCTCTGGTAGTTAAGTAATTAGAATTTTTTCATTTCTCTTTTAAAAAGGGGAAAAGAATAGAAAAAAGAAATTGGTTCTGAAGAAAAAATAAAAGAATCTTCTATTTTTTTAAAATGACATTAAGATTTTCCCGGTTTTCGGATCTATAAATACCGTTTTCTGGCTTTCTTCGGGAATCCCAAGTGTTTGTTTCATCGCTTGAACCATTATAACTTCTTGTGGCTTCTTATCTTTGAATTTATCCGGGTGCTCCTTCATGATCCGTGCTAATTCTTTCGCGTCGATTTTTCGAACATTTACTTTCGCATCTTTATTTTTCGCCATGAATTGTTTAAATTGCGGATCTATCAGCGCCTTCATTTCAGCATCTTTATTATCTTTAACTGCCATTTTCATTTCACGCCTATTTTTGATATTATTTTTGTATAATAATAATTATCTATTAGATTAAAAACTTTGAGATTTTAACTAATTCATATAATCTAAAAATTTAATAGTATTGGGGATTATTACTTATTGATGAAACGAATTTTACTTCATGTCTGCTGTGGAACCTGTGCAACCCATTCTATTATTGAATTAAAACAAGAATCCTTCGATATAACGTTATTTTTTTCAAATTCAAATATTCACCCTGAAGAAGAATATAAAAAACGTTTGAATTCTCTAAAAAATTATGTGAATGAGATAAATGTCCCGTTTATTGAAGATAATTATAATCCGGCTGAATGGTTTGAATTAATTAAAGGATTCGAAGCTGCTCCTGAAGGCGGAGAACGGTGCAAATTCTGTATCGAATCCCGACTGAGAAAAACGGCACAATGTGCAAAGGCAAACGGCTTTGATTGCTTTACTACGACGCTTTCCATCAGTCCCCATAAAGATACAGAATTGATCAATAAATTAGGTTCGCAAATTGCGACGGAGTTGGAGATCAATTTTCTGCCCAAGAATTTCAAGAAAAAAGATGGTTTTAAAAAAAGTATTCTGATTAGTAAAGAGCATGGGCTCTATCGGCAGAATTATTGCGGTTGTATTTTTTCAATCAGAAAATAAAATTGCTCATTCTTTATCAACCAACATTGCATCTCCGAAACTATAAAAGCGATAATCTTTGGAAACCGCTTCTTGATAGGCATGAAGAATCCGTTCCCTCCCTGCGAATGCACATACCAGTAGGAGGGGAAAAGATTTGGGCATATGAAAATTGGTGATCATTCGCGAAACTCCTGATTTGAAGGAGAAGCCTGGGGCAATAAATAAATCGCTCCACCCATTCAAGTGATTAATTTTACCATTACTATTAGTTGCGCTTTCTAAGGCCTTTAAGGTCGTAGTCCCAACCGCGATTAGTTGATGATTTTCAGCTAAGCAGTTCTCGAGAATCTCAATGAGGGATTCCTCTATTAAAAAATATTCAGGCTCAGTCGTTTTATGACTGGAGAGAATTTCATCGGTAACAGGCATGAAAGTTGAATAGCCGACATGAAGCGTAATAGTAAGAAAAATGACTCCTTTTTTTTCAATCTTTTGGAGGAGTTCCGAAGTAAAATGAAATCCTGCTGTCGGTGCGGCGATTGAACCTTCTTCTGAAGCATAAATTGTTTGATATCGCGTTATATCATCTTGGGGGGCTTTTATATATGGGGGTAATTTAATACGAGCATTTGCTCGCAGAATCTCTTTTACGGGTTTATCTGAAGTGAATTTAACTAGAAATTCTCCAGCTTGTTTCCATTGAATGATTGTCCCACTTAACTGACCATTCAAAAAAGATAAATTTCCACCAGGCTTCAATTTACGCCCTTTTAAAAGACATTCCCACATCGAATTTTGCGAATTAATCTCTCGTAAAAAGAGGCATTCAATTTCTCCCCCGGTTTCTTTTTTCCCCATCAGCGTAGAGCCAATTACTTTGGAATTATTCCCCACAATTACATCACCCTCCTTAATTTTTTCAATCATTTGATAGAAGATCCGGTGTTCAACCGATTTTTTTTCGAGAATCAGCAATTTGGAATAGTCCCGGTTTTTTGCTGGATACTGCGCAATTTTTTCCTTAGGTAAATAATAATTGTACTCTTCTAAGTTTACCATAATCTCTAATATCCTATCTGAAAAATAATTTCAAAATTTATTTCGTATTATTTTTATTTCCTGAACCAAATAAATATTGTATTGAATAAAAATTCTATTGTGAATAGGGGGCAGTGAAAATAGCTTTGGAAAGTCCCAATGCCCAATCTGGAATCCAAGCGATAGCTGAGAGGCGCATGCAAGAGGCTCCTATGGATTGGCGCCCTGAAGTGATGAGGATCCCTTCCATTTTTGTCGTTGTTGTAGGTCATATGCTATTTGAAACAGGATATCTTGTAAATGACGCAAGAAATCCGTTAGTTTGGCTGGGAGGTTTAGCGATCGGCGTGTTCATTGCGTGCTCAGGTTATGTACATGGTTTGAAAGATGAATTTAATAAGCCGGGATCTCTAAACCGCACGATTTATTGGAAATTTTTCAAAACCCGTTTTTTACGGCTCTATATTGGTTATTATTTGGCCTTACTGGTAATATTCATTGCGAAGCTTTTATCGGGCTATCCTGTGGTTTTTAGTACCGGACCGCTGACTAACGTGACATGGCCTATGACGATCACGCCCATCTCATTGGTTTTGGATTTAACTTGTATGTGGCCTTTATTTACGGGATTGTACGGTGGTATATGGCCCGCAGGATGGTTTGTATCCGTAATGATGATATTATCTCTCGCCTATCCCTTTTTACGCCGATTATATTCCCTTAATAAAAATTACCTTTACTTAATAGCCATTGTAACACTCATTGCGAGATTTTATGTAATTATTTGTGTCAATGCCAATTACGCCTATTTCTTCCCATTCGCGTGGACAGCAGAATTTTCAGCGGGAATTATGCTAGGTAATCGAGTTGGCATGAAAGGTGGTCCAAATCCGCCCAGTGCTTCCTATCAGTACATGATAATTAAAATGGCGGCTCGAGTTTGGCCTCTTTATCTATTTCATATGGCAGTGATTGTCTTCATGACAACCTATGCTCCATCCCTAGAATTCCTAATAGCCACTCTTGCAGTCTTAATTCTGGCTGAGATTTTTTATCGAATTTTAGAGAAAATAAACAGGAAAGTAGGTGTTAAGCGGAAGAAACCGCGTCCCAATGGTGAATTATACCAAAAATAGTTTGGATTAAATCCCTAAATGAAATAAAAATTACCAGCCTTCAATTTATGCCCTCTTAAAAGATATTCTCATATATCATTTTACCAATACCGCATTCTTTTTATTTCCCAAATTTGCCAAATAATTTATTATTTTAACTATTAGAAAAACCCATTATGAATAGGAGCGATAAAAATAACCATAGGCAGCTCAGATTCCGTGGCTAGAATTCAGTCGGCACTCAAGATTCGCAAGTCAGAGGGTTCTATGGATTGGCGACCTGAAGCAATTAAAATTTTTTCCGTTTGGATCATTATTGCCGCTCATATGCTACTTGACACAGGATATATTATAAATGAAGTGACAACCCCCTTTTTTTGGCTCGCAGGGGTAGCCATTGTTGCTTTCTTTGCGTGTTCAGGTTATACACAGGGTTTGAAAGATGAATTTAATAAGCCGGGGTCTTTAAATCGCACGACCTATTGGAAATATTTCAAAACCCGCTTTTTACGGCTCTATATTGGTTATTATTTGGCGTTACTGGTAATATTCGGTGCGAAGCTTTTAGCGAAATACCCAGTGACTTTTCATCCGGACGATTTTAATCAACCGTATCCCGTAACGATCACACCTCTATCATTGGTTTTGGATTTAACATGTATGTGGCCTGTATTTACGGGAAAGTCGGGGGGTATATGGCCTGAGGGATGGTTTGTATCCGTGATGATAATGTTTTCTCTGGTTTATCCTTTTTTCCGCCGGTTAAATTCCATTAAGAAGAATTATTTTTATTTGATAGTTATTGTAGCGCTCATTGCTAAATTTTACGTGCTTATTTGTGTGAGTCCCGAGTATGCCTATTATTTTCCGTTTGCCTGGACAGCGGAATTTTCATTGGGAATCATAATAGGTAATAAAACTCTCGCAAAAGGCGGCCCAAAACCTCCGACTGCACCCTATCAATTCACTGTAATTAGTGTGGGTGCTCGAGTTTGGCCCCTTTATCTATTTCACATGATCGCGGTTGTTTTCATGACTACTTATGCGCTCTTCCCCGAGTTCCTCCTAACCGTTCTCGTGATTTTACTTCTGGCGGAGATTTTCTACCGAATTCTAGAGCGAATAAACCGGAAATTAGGCGTTAATCGGAAGAGAGCGCGTCCCAGTAATGAGTTTTACCCAAAAATCAATTGATTTCTTTAAAAAAGAAGAAAATTCAATTAATGAAGGACAGAATCGAATGTGGAATGTAAGACCCATTCGATTTCCCGATCAAAATCGGCTTTGGATTTGGCGCTTATGAAGCGTTTTTCGATTAAGGTTGGTTCAGTCATTCTGAAAATTATCTGGGCACAAAAAAACCCATTATCTTGCCATTTTTTTATCTCTATGTTGCCAAATGTCATCATTTATTCACCATTACTCACTAGCCTTACCTTGTCGAAATAATTTAAAGGTATCAGCCTGCATGAAAAAACAAGAGTTTTAGAATTAAAAGACCCAAGTAATATTCGACAAATACGAAGATATTTTTAGGTCAAAATATTTAGAGATTGCTTAATATCTAGATAATACGATACCCCAAAAGATTTGTGGAGAATTATCCAAATAAGGGATAGTATAACACCCAAAAGATTTGTGGAGAATTAACCGGATGGGGATTTTGTTAATAAAATTGGTAATGATGCAATCAACTTAATCTTTACATATATCTAACGAACATATGTTGATATTGATTAGGCACAGTGAAAAAAAAATTAACCAAAATTTCGTTCACATTTTTCTTCTCTTATGAATTGCTTATAACATAAATAGAAAGGTTAAACAGATTTTCAAGACCCGGATTCATAAAAAATCATTTAAAAGAGGAAATGTAATATGAATTCCCTGTCCATCATAAAGTTTGGAACATTATCGATCGAATATGGAGAAAAACCTTCGATAGAATCCTTTGAGCTAGGGAAATTTCTAGGGAAACTAGGAGACAGTTCGGTAATCCATGTGGAATATGAAGGAAAGCACTATTTAATCGATACCGGATTTGCTAAAGAATCCGATTTTTCCAAAGAGAATCTAAATTATAATGAAAAAGAATTGCGATTTTACCTTGAGTTGCAAGGATTAAAATTTGAGGATATAAATGGAGTGTTTATAACGCATTGGCACACGGATCATTTCGGCAATCTGCACCTCTTTTCAAAGGCGAAAATATATTGCTATCGGCTGAATAAAGCAATAGACTTTAATGCAATGGCTAAAGGGTATCATTTTGAAAATTTATTACCGGTTATCTTCTTAGAAGAAAAAGATACATTTGCGGGTTGTCAAATCTTACCTACGCCGGGTCATACCCGATCTCACTGCTCACTGCTGGTAGAATTCATGAATTTAAAAGTGGTTATCGCCGGAGATGCGATTGTTTCTCAGTCTTATTTTGATCATGGAACAGCGTGGCCGTACAATGCGGGAAACTTAGGGGAAGCGGCTTGTAAGCAATCTTTAGATAAAATCGTCGCCGTGGCGGATTACATTATTCCTGGGCATGGACATCCGTTTCAAAATTATAAAAAAAGTACGCACTACTGATAATCCCAGCTTTAAAGCCACTCAACTTTCATTCATTTTTCATAATTTGATCCATCGTTTCGGATAATATTTTTATTAGGAGCTCCATTTCATTATCTGCAAGTTGCTGGACTTGTAAGGGTAAGACATTGGAGGGAAGTTCTAATTGTTCAATTAATATTTTGCTCTGTCTTTTCGGGAGTTGAAAATTACTTACTTGATAAAATCGAATAAGTGCTTCTCGTAATGCGTTGGCTACAGTTTTAGTGGGTTGTTCTAATATTTCCCGTAAAATAAAGCGTTGCGGCTGTGCAATTAATTGGTCTTTGGGGATGAGGCTACCCTTATAAAAATATCCGGTTTGAAAAAGCCGGGGTTCAAACGCCTCGGGCATAATGGTTAATAGCAGAGTCCAATCCCAAAATGAAGTCAGTAACAGTTTGGTCAAGAATGAGAGAGAGATTGCCTTTGGATTGACTTCTATACTATTTAATTGAGCAGGCAGCATAAGAAAAATATTTTTACAAAATTTAAATTGCATCCAGTCCCTGATCAAATCAAGGGCGTAACAGGGTGATTCGACTACTAAGGTGTCATAAGCCACCTTTGATTTCGAGGGAGGGGGAAAGATCATTTCTATCTGGTCCGTATTTATAGGATAGGTAAGGTTTTCAGCTAGCTCATCAAGTTCTATGCATTTAATGGAAATATTTTTCTTGGCTAGTTCATTTTGGAGGGAACCGAAAGGAGAATTTATAAAGCCGATCGTTTTAGGATTTCCCTTTAAAATTTCATTCACAATAGAGCTAATTACATCTGCTTTAACTAGTTGAAATCGTGTTGATTGTCCAATTAACTCAGTAAGATCCTCTGATTCCTTATAGCCTGAGTAGATGGGGTTACTAATTAGGAAAGAGATTTTTTTAAGAGGGTATTTTAGCGGAATTAACTTAAATAGGTGGGAAGTCGATCCGATGGATTGCGCTTTGGAATATACATTAAAATTTTCTAAAATTGTCCTAGCTACTAAGCCCAATTCATTCAGAATACTTTGAAATTGAATACCGATGAGTAGATTATTGGGGCTATACCCAAAGCAGGAATAAATAGTGCCGCCTGAGACAAGGGCATTTATTGCGTGGATGAGAAAAAGTTTTCCTCCATTTAGTGTGAACGGTGGGTCCGTAAAAACTGCATGGAATGAAGATAATAATTCTTTTGGAAATCCCAAACGCAAATCTTGATGATGGATCGTAATCGGGAAAGAATTTTCCTGGGCTATTTCTCGGATTAAGGAGAGCAGTTCGAGGTCTATATCCAGTACATGAATCTCTTTTGGACCCCCTCTTATGGCAACTGCTAGCGAAGTTAAATCATAATCTCCTAAAAAAAGTAATTTGGTACCTACCAATACGCCTTCTGTTTCCAAATACCGAACTCTTCGCAATATTGAATCGATGGTAGCATCAAATTGATCCAAGGATCGTTTTGGGGGTGGTCTTCGCGCTAAAATTTTTCTAAAAAAGGAAGATATTTCTTCCGTGCCACTTTCTAATTGGATCCAATCGTATTTTTGTGCGTAATTTACTTGAAATTGTTCTAAATACTGCTTAAAAACGACCTTAGCCTCCGGTTTCACTCGAATGTACTCAGTAGGAGGAAATAAAAATATCTGCAGTTGCTTTAGAATTTTCACAATTACAGATCTGGGGTAACGGCTTTTCTGAATGAGTTGCTGCATAGTGAGGTCTTCTGAACCTATTAGTATGGCTATTACATCTGTAAAATAAGACGGTTGAACCCCTGATTCAGCAATCAACCTTGTTAATTGCTCTAAAGTAACATCCATCAGCATTCTTTCCTTTAAAAATGGGATCCTTGAAGCTTCCATTTACTAAGAAGCTATTTTTATTTCTACAAATTTAAATCGGATCGAAACCGATAATGTTATACAAACTAGGGTTTGTCAAAAGGATTTATTGCGTTTATAAACGCCGGTGCAACGATAGGCGTTCAAAAAATCCATTTTAAAAGGTCGTGCCGAAAAATGAAGGTTCCGGGCTCACTGAAAGTATTAAAATCACAGAAAGAACAGAACCTCGAGAAAGAGGAAGATGCCGTAACTTTCACTGCCCGCCTGATGGCCTACTACCGGGCTCAAGAAGGCAAACGCGATCACCCTCTTATCGTTGATCCTTTCGCAGAGCGCCTTGCAGGCGATTTGACTTCGTATCTCAGCAAGTACAAACGGTACACTGAAATGGATATTGCACTCGTGCGTTCCTATTATATCGAAGAAAACCTGTTAACCCCTTGGTGTAAAACACATGCGAACTCGCAGATCGTCCTTTTAGGGGCCGGCTTGGACACGCGTGCCTATAGATTCAAGCCATTTCAATCAAACACACATATTATTTTCGAAATCGATTTCCCCAATGTGATCCGCTATAAACAGGCGATTTTACAAAGTGAAGACCCGCTATGTCGACTTGTGCGTTTATCCGCGGACCTTTCCAAACTCAATTGGATATCTGATCTGATAAAAAAAGGATTTTCTAGGGATATTCCTACTTTCTGGGTATTAGAAGGGCTTGTCTATTATATGCCACAAGAAACAGTGGCTATTCTGCTCGCGAAGATAGCTGAAATATATGCAGAAAACAGTCAAATCTTCGTGGACATTTGCATTCCTATCCTTGCGGAAGTCAAGGTGGGTCCTTTTACCAAGCATTTTAAATGGGGACTGGACATAAAAGCTATACCCGCATTCTTTGCAAAGGCTGGTTGGAATGTGTCATGTTCTTATGCCGATGATTATGATCAAGGTCGAGACGTAGGACAGAAAGGGATCATTTTTGTTCATGGAGTACGAGCTATTATGGGATAGGCAGCACGCCTTAAATCAGCACCATATTCAGCTAGATTTTACTACTACAAATTTAAATCGGATGAAAATAAATAATATCATATAAATGCATTTGTAAAAAGGATTTTTAGTGATGCGATTAGTTATTTCAGCTTCTCGGAGAACGGATATCCCGGCATTTTATTTGGACTGGTTTTTAGAGAAAATACAGGAAGGCTTTGTCCTAGTTAAAAATCCTTTTTTCCCTGCTCAAATCAGTAGGGTTTCTTTGGAAAAAAAAGATGTCCATTCGATCGTGCTTTGGAGTAAAGATTTCGGGAATTTCTTACAAAGAACAGCCGAGTTCACTGGATATCACCTCTTTTTTATTTTCACCATTAATGATAATCCGACATGGGAACCTCGGGTAATCAGCCTAGATAAACGCTTACAACAGCTGGAAGAACTGGTCTCCGAATTTGGCCCACAGTATATTGAATATCGATTTGACCCCATTGTTTTTTGGCGTCAAGATGGCGAACTGGTCAATAATTTGGGGAGTTTTCAAACTATCATTCAAACAGTTAGTGATTTAAAAATCGAAAATTGCGTAATTAATTTCGTAAATTGGTATAAAAAAAGCATTCAGCGATCAAAGAAATTTGGGTTAGACTATTACGACCCGCCCCTCAAAGAAAAACTAGAAATAATAAAACCTTTGGCAGAATACTGTAAAAGCCACAGCATTAAAATGTATTCATGCTGTAATAATGCCTTAACCTCCGTTCCCAATATGTACTCCTCTCACTGTATTGATGGCAATAAATTAACCAAATTGTTTCGAGTGCCCT
>CAYGYC010000123.1:0-4924 GCA_964353755.1 uncultured archaeon
GAGTGATGAATTTGAATTAGCCATGAAATTTCCTGACCGGGCAGCTAGTTTTGCCAAAGGGTTCCTTCGAGAATTAGAACTCCTTAAAAAAATAATCGATGCCTTATTGTGTGATAAACTCGCTATTGTCCAAGAGACCCTGCCCACCTTTGAGATCAGCCATACCCAGCAAATCGGAACCCTATTATTTCAGGGATTTACCCAGAGTGACCTTGATCAAATTCAAGCCGCAAAAACGCTGCTGGAAACGCTCGCAGCACAACGGAATTTGACTATTACCCAAATTCTCAATGCCATTGAAAAAGTAAGTCAGGTTATTACCCAAAAATCGCAGCAAGGCCCTGCCACTGCAGGACAAGTGATTAGACTTCCTGCGCCCGGTGAAACAATCCATCTCTCCGATAATATCATTACCGAGCTCCGCACGGTTCTTAAAGAGGGAATTCAGCAATTAAAGGCGGCTCGGCCGGAAGGCGCCCAAGCCACGCCCTTAATTAATACGAATACTATTCTTTCGGAGATTAAACAGTTAATCTCCCAGGAAATTAAAACCGTCTCGTCGGAAATTGTCTCGCAAATCATAAATAAATTACCGGCAGGACTTCCTTCCGGACCTAGAGCGCACAGTGGCGGAGCTATTTCGGATGACGTGCCTGAAATTAAGATGGTGGGTCCAGGAGCAGGAGATGGCGAACGCCAACGCCGTCCAAAATTGGATGACATGATTGATTCAATTATTGTCTCTGAATGAAGGATCTATATTTAACTTATTTCAATTTAGACAATTTAACTCAAACTATTTGGCTTTAAAAATTCATCCGTAAATTTTAACCTCTTTTTCTTCCAACTCCGCCTTGAATTACGAATTCTTGATGATTAAAAATAAGTTTTTGAATTCTCAAATGGAATTCATTGGAAGCGCCTTTTTGGAGTTAATAATTGATTAACTTATTAAAGGTATCATTTCCTTTATTATTTCTTTCATCTTCTCTGCTAATTTTTTCTTCATATTAGTATATGCTTCCATGTCAATAGCTCCAATGGCAAATGATTCGTCAAGATTTCTAGTTGTTGATTTGAGTAATTCCATATTAGCCAGATCAAGATATGCGTGTTGCTGTTTTTCCGGATCGATTTTTTGTATTATTTCTGCTTTTATCTCCTTTTTACAAGAGAGACATATATTTCCCTTATCTTCCAGTATATTAACGCATTTTAGACAATAAAAAGTCTGACAATGAGGACAGAGAAAGAGATCACCATCAATCGGGCCTCTATGTATGCCACAAAGGAATTTCTCCCTTTTAATAGCGGCTTTGGATTCCGATTTTTCCACTTCCTGCTTTTTCTTTTCAGCTAAAGTTGTTACAATAGGGGGTATTTCGGTGATTTCATTAGAGGTTTTTGGCTTGAGATCTTCCTTGGGTAGAAGGGGTGGTTTATCTGATAAAGGTGTTTTATCGCGGGTTTTTGCTTTTGGATGTTTCTCTTTGATCAACCTATTATAAGCGTATATTGTGCCTAATAATCCAGCAAACACAGATCCTATAATAATTAAAATAATTATAAACCAATCCCAAATTGTAGTTTCCTCAATATTATCAATCCCAATTGCAAAGGTTTCTTCAAGGGTATTACTGGCATTATCAACCACTATAATTGTAAATTGATATACCCCATCACTAAATTGAGTAGTATCAAAATTAAAAAGATACGCTAGTGATTGATTAGAAAGTAGTTTGTCATTTAAGTAAAAGGCGACATAGGCAATCCCATTTTCATCATTAGGAGTTACATTAATTTTAATATCACCCGATAAAACCACCGAATTATGGAGACCGTCTATAATAGCTGTTGGAAGGACATTATCGGCTTTAAAACTATAAAATCGAGTTTGAACATTTCCTACAGCGTCTTCACTATATATAATCAAATCATGGCGGCCTTCCCCATATACAAGGGGAATAGAATAAGGAGAGTATGCAGATATGTTTCCCATTTCATCCCAATTATATGATACGCTCAAGAGATCATAATTATCATTGATGTTTAATTCGATTAAAGTGCCCGATTTTTGGATTGAATTATTTATTGGATAGTTTAATTGGATAGAAGGCGGAGTTCCATCCATAAAAATAAAGTAAGTCACATTCGCCCAATTTCCCCAGATATCTTGAGAATAGACATACAAGTCATGTTCTCCCTCATAGGTTGGTTGGGATATGTTTTCCAGGTCATACCACCATGAAACTTCTGTAGAATTTAACAAAATAGAAGAAGTATTATCCCATTTTATCTGAACTGAACGATTTGAAACATCATCTATAATTAAATAATAACGTTGAGAGGGATCATTTAATCTAACCAATGAATTGTTTCCGGGATAATAGAAAGTAATTTGCGGTGCGACAGGATCACTAATAAACCAGGTAAATGGGCTAGTTTGTGCCGTATTTCCTTCGTAATCTATAATCCATAAAAGTACCGAATAATTATGAGTTGGGATAAAAGTAAGATTTTCAGGGGTCCACAAGATAGTCCCTTCAATAATTCCTTTCGCTGCCTGAGCTTGAATGATGGGAATGGTAAAATTATTGAGCGGATTGCCCAAATCAGTAACATTCAAATAGGCATAATTCAAACCTGACCCGTGAGAATCTTCAAAAAAGATAAAATTAACCGCATGATTTTGGACATATGAGAATGTGGAATCCGTTAAATTGGTGTATTGAATTAGCGGGGCAATTGGATCATTAACTTTAACAATGTGGGGAGATATATATTCGATATTTCCAGCATTATCCGTAATGATTACTTTGATGTAAAGATATCCTGATTGAAGTGAATTTGGGCTAAAAGTATAATTATAATTTACCCCATCAATTGAGTACAAAAGAATTTGATTTATGGTTCCATTTCCAAAGGTATATACTAGGGTAACATTCCTAATTCCGGCTTCATGAGGAGGTTCCCAAGCATTGAAGAAGATAGTAAGTGAATCCGTATAATTTATACACTCCTTAGAAACACGAATCAGAGAACACAAGGGCGCTTTATTATCTAGATATGTAAAATTACACCATGTGGTAGTGAATGTATTCTGTGCCTGATCAGCAACTAAAAATCGCCAATAGATAATATCCCCTGGAGAATAATGTGAAATATTGAGCGCATAAGTAAAATTTAGAAAAGTAGTCAGTTGTAGGGAGCGGTTTATTATGGCGCCATTATTAATTTTTTCTTGGAAAAATGACTTACTAATTTGTGTCTGATAAGCGCCAGAATCCGCCAGAACAAGATTAAAACCTCCATAATACGTATAATTACTAGCATAAAGATTACCAATAGGGAATTGAACCGTAACTAAAGTATAATTTCTTTGATCAACATGAAATACCCCAAATTGGGTTGTGCAATGGTTTCCTCGGTCTATTGCTTGAATTGAAACATTATGAACCCCTTCAGATATATCCAGCCATAGATATTGAGGAATAGTTACATTTATTGAAATTGAGTTGTCCAATTTTAATCTATAGCAGATTATTTCAGTATCATCAACAGGTTCTTCCCACAGTAACAAAATATTATTTAAATTAGTATACCGTCCATTAAAATCTAAAGCAAATGAATTAGGATAATCAATATCGACATAAATGGTTATTGTTGAAAATGAACTATGCCCTACAGCATCGAAAGCAAGAATGGTGATATTATAAATCCCGCCAGTAAATTCCCTATCTATCGTTAAGCTTGTAGTATTTAAAAGCCATTCTTGATTTATCCAGATGGAATAATTAACTATAAAAGATAAAGTATCAACACTACATAGCCACGAAATTGAAAATTCTGTAGTGGTCGTATTCCATTGATCAATTGGATTTAGAATTGTTGGAATAGATGGATTTGAGAGATCAACAATTACTTTGAGAATAAGTATTTGTTGAAGGACATTGGTACTATTATATAACTCAATAAGAATATCATGTCGTCCCTCAGCTAACGTGAAAGATGAATTTAAACCATTAATACGTATGAATTGACTAGCGTCAATTGATATATTAGAGAAATCTCCTTGGAATGGCTTGATTGAAGAATAGCAGGTCCAACTTAAAAATACTTCTATAGAATCTGTAATAGTTCCATTTATAAAGAGAATAAGTTTTCGACTGCTTGAGTATTTAAATTCACTTTGGTTGGAACCAATACCTAAATAATTGGCCTTAATTCTATAATTGGTATATGTAAAGGTTCCGGTTTGGTTTCTGATTCCAGTAACGACTTTTAAGGCAAGATAACCCGTTGATGAAGTTTGGTATGCACCTAATAATTCATTACTTGATGAATAAAGGGAAACATTCACGAATCCTAATAAGTTGCCGTTAATATTTTTGGTCCATAAATCCATAAAGGAACTAATTTTAAGATTATATATACCGCTCGTAGGAAAAGCGGGATTTAACGTACAATTTGTAATAATACCTGCACCTTGCAATATCCAAAAAGAAGCTCCAACCATCCCATTTGTCCCTGGTGGAGTTCCCGAACCTAAAAGTCCATAAGATCCGAGGACTGATATTCCACTCCAGAATTCTATTTTAAGGTCGATTAGTTCCATCTTTAACGAGTAGGATCCTGCATTACCTCCATTTCCTCCTGCACCGTTATCTATACCACTTCCTCCATTACCTCCTTTACCCGTAACGGAGGAGATATTAAAGTATTTGAAATATGCTGAATCACTAGAGAGATTCACATAACAGTTGCCCCCATTTCCGCCTTTGCCTCCAGCACCACCAGTTCCACTGCCCATTCTATTCCCACCGTTACCTCCATTTCCTCCAGATCCCCCTCTTAAATTTAAGTGAAGGAAAATCGCATTAATATCTATCGCCTTTAAATTCAGTTCTCCAATACCTCCAACATC
>CAYGYC010000123.1:4934-11881 GCA_964353755.1 uncultured archaeon
CTATAATCAGCACCAGCGCAGGATCCTGCGAAGCCTGCATTCCCCCCGAGGCAATTTAAGTCCCCTTTGTTAATGGAAATAAATTCGGATTTTATTTCAAGTGAGCCTTTTTGTCCTGCACCTCCAGCACCACCCGCGCCCCCAATACCACCCACACCGCCTTGGTTTCCATTACCGCCTTGACCTCCAACCGCAGTAATATTTACGGAAGAGGAAATAAAAGATTTTGTGGCGTTTATCGTAATAATTCCCTTTCCACCCACCCCACCGCTGCCTCCATTACCACCGGTATGGCCAGACCCAAAATATTGAGAACCAGGTCCTCCGTTTCCACCTATACCTCCGATAGCAAGCATTTGAGTGATATCAGAATAGAAGTCCTTGGAAATCACAAATTTAATAAAAGCAGAACCACCTATACCTCCATTTCTACCATGATATTGTTGCTCTCCATAACTTTCTCCTCCAGATCCCCCAGTACCACTAGATACTTTAAAGTTACTATAAAGGGATGAAAAATTTCTGCTATATATAGAAATACTACTCTCCACTCCATCAGCAGCGTATCCACCATTATTGCCATGGGTTCCCCCATATCCGCCACGACCTCCACTGCCTGAATTTCCTGCTTTCGAAATATATGATGAATTAATAATAAAAGAGTTGATAGAAATGAGTTTTATGCTACCTATACCTCCTGATTGCCCATTTCCTCCGATTCCTCCATAACGTGTCGAATCTCCTCCATTAGTTCCGTAAATTCCTAATCCACCTATACTCATTATTGTTGATGATTTAAAATAGGTATAATAAGCTGTAATATTTAAGTAACCTGCGCCGCCTTTTCCACCAGAACCCCCAACCCCACCATCACTTTCCGCATCACCTGGGCCAGAACTATATCCTCCTTGCCCTCCTTCAGTAATAAATGAACTATTAATAGCATTCATCATCGATGTTATATTGAAGACTCCCAACGCGTTTCCCCCATGGCCTCCGAGGCCTGCATTCCCCCCATCCGATGCAGACCCAGACCCGCCATTCGCTCCCGCCCCAGAATTTCCGCCGTCCCCTCCAATTATGTTTAAAACGGAATGTTCAAAATTTAAATTCGCGGATTTAAATATGCTTATTGCCTGACTTGAGGTACCGCCATTACCTCCGTGTCCTCCATGCCATTGAGAGTAAGTTGAGGTTCCACCATTCCCTCCATCTCCGCCATCTCCACATGAGATAGAAAAAATAGATTTTGAAATAAAAATAAATTTTATCGCTGAAATTGTCATATTACTTACTCCACCAGTACCGCCATTATTTCCACTTCCTCCTTGTGGATAAGCCGCCTGATAAGTATTTTGATTACCAGAATTTCCATTACCTCCCTCATTTGATATTGTTTGGATTAATGAATTTAATATCGTAATATCAACAGAATCTCTAATTAAAAATTTTACATCACCCCCTGAACCACCTTCTCTCGAAGTTCCGGGACCAACTCCCATACCGCCACGTCCACCATTGCCTCCTCGGCCCGATTTTACAGTAATTTGAGTATATTCCAAATTTAATGTACCTATACTGTTAAAACAGAAATTAGATGACCCACCCTTTCCTGCATACCCTCCATTACCGCCTGGACCACCATTCGCACTATTACCGCCTCCATTACCCCCATGACCCGCATTTCCTGCGTTTAATTTGATAATAGAGTTAATTACTGTAACATTATTTCCAAGACTATTTATATCAAAATTAATATCGCCTCCTTTGCCGCCATTACCTGCATTTTCGGCATTAAAAAGAAATTGATAACCCCCAGCACCACCAGTTCCAGCTAATCCGGAATATAATGAAATATTCACTTTATTCAAGACTAAATTTGAAGTTAGATTAAATAAGAAATTAATATTTCCTCCAAAGCCGCCATGCCCCCCTGTTGAAGAAGTATAGTCTAATTGACCGCCTCCGTCTCCAGCATTACCAACGGTTATATTGAATGATGAAGATATTAGTTCAGTAGCAGCTCCATCGAATAGGATTTCTGCAAACCCGCCATAAGTCCCATTCCCGCCAGTTCCAGAATTTTCTCCTGCCGCATTTCCAGGCTTACCTCCAGCTCCACCTTTACCTGAATTTATAAAAAATTCAGATTGACTAATTAATAAATTTGAATAGTCTGTAAATAAAATGGAAATATTTCCACCACAGCCACCATTACCTCCTAGTCCTCCAAAATCAAAACCTGCTGCCATCCACCTTCCGCCGCGGCCTCCGGTTCCACCTTTCCCAGAAGTGAGATTAAAATAGCAGCCTCTAATTTCAATACTGCATGCGGAAAGAAGGACATCAATTTTATCCCCATCTTGTCCTACTGTGCCATCACAACTCATATCGTATCCCGAAGTTATATTTACTCCATTTATCCCCTTTCGTCCCTCTGCACCCGTGAGGAATAAACTACTCCAATCAATAAGGATAGTATTTGTTGAAGTTAAAGAAAGTTGTGGAGTGAAAATGGTAGATCCTTCAATTGAAATACTATTGCCCATGAAAAAGATAATTTCAAATTCCAGATACGAATCTTTTAGAGAAATTGACGTAGCATCATAGGCTATGATAAATGAATTAGTTAAATTCGTTTGAATCATTTCTAAGGATCCTTGATTATAAAGATCGAAACCTAGCCTTCTCTTAGAAATAAGATTTGAGCCGGAGATCATTAGTTGTCCTGTTCCATTTATTTTTATAGAATACTGATAAGGTAAATAATTCCAAATTGTAAAATTTGAATTCTTTATTTCTAATATTCCTTCTACCAGGATGTCTCCTGTGTGATTATAATCGCCTTCGATTATGAGATGCTCTCCTTCTGATACCACGAGATCTTCTCGCGTTCCAAATAGATAGGCTAGACTATTATCTATCACAAAAGTTTGAGCGGTGGTATCATCGTTACTATTTTCATCAAACGCTTTAATAATTACCAACAATAATCCGTTTGCATAATCTGAAATATTAATAACCATTGTATAAATATCCTCATGCGAGTGAGTCATTGCTCCAAGAACATAGTAACCACCTTCACTATCTTGTGCATCAACTGTCACTTGTGAAATTTTACTCTCGCGATCAAAGGCTTCTACTGCGATCCCTAAATAGCCTCCCACAACAGTCATCGCCGGAGGATCTAAGACTCGAACGTATGGGGGGAGAAAATCATCCGATTCAATATTATCTACGATAACTGTTTTTATATCAGAATTCCAATTACCATTTTTGTCCCATGCTACGACGTAAATGACAGCCATCCCATCTAATTTTGTTATTGTATTCCATGGAATATGAAATTCCGGACCTCCCTCATAGTTTCCAAGTAGAGTATAGATACTCTCGCCAAATCCTTTTACAAATACGGATAGATTGTCTAATCCAGCACACCCCACTAGAGGATTATCACGTGCATAAATAAATAAATCAATGGTCCCTGAAACCACTCGCTTCGGTTCTGGTTGAAGAAGTTGAACCAAAGGTTTCTCATCATCTGGAGTATTTGCTACACCTACCCAAAATGCATATTCGCCCTTATTTCCTGCATAATCTTGGGCTGAAATTTTTATCGTAAATACATCATCTGGATAATTCAAAGTGCTGAACTCATATAATACGGGCGATGCAGAAAAAGTATGTGCTAATATCCAATTTACTTCTCCAAATGGTCTAAACCATATAGAACCATTTCTAAACCCAGTCTCATAATCTTCACAGGTGGCTTCAATATATTCCCAGCCTGAAATGCTTGTAGCTCGGTGAGGGTAAGTAACATTTATTCGGGGAGGAATATGATCTTCTACATTAGGAATATTATCAACATTAAAGGTTACAAAATAATTAGAGAATTGGTGGTCCGTATCATAGGCTTTAATCCAAAGGCTCCAATCCCCATCATTTTCAAGCGTAGTATCCCATGAAAATATCCAAGGTGGAGTAGATTTATTATCCATAAAGGTATAAAGGGTTTCAGTCGAATGAGCTTTGTAAAGTTCTATGTAAGACACAGAAGTATCATAATCCATGGCGTCTATTTCTAGCTTAACTGTTCCTGAGAGAACAGAATGAGGAGGAGGACTTTTTATTGAAATATAGGGCGGCGCATTTACTGGTGGGAGTACATTAACAAATTGATATGCATGACAGGTTAAAAGTAGCCCGGACCCCTCATAAATTGCTACTATCAAATAGCTACCTATACTTTTTAATGTAAAGCTATGGCTTGATACATTTCCATTTGCATCTGTTGAAAATGGAGACCCTTCGATACCAATATCCACTGGATCAGCAAACACTCTTGCATAATCTTCAAAAAGTGTATCATCATCTGATGGATCATCATCAACATGAAAAACAGCGAATTTTATGAATTTGCCCTCTATGGGTTGGTGGGAAGATTCTGATTCTAAATGCGCTTTAATTTGGAAAAACTGATCTTTATATAGGGTATCCCCTGGTGCCCAAATATTAATAATAGTTGAACTTTTAACAACTTCTAAGGGTTTTTGGGCCATTGTTGATCTGATTCCTTCTTTTCCAGCATATTCGGCGGTTATTGTATAATTTCTTGGTAATGGGCATTGAAATCCAGAAAATTCAATCCTTCCATTTTCATCTGTATTAGGAATCCCTAACTCAAACGATGTGGTCTCGCTTTTTAAGGAAAGATGGACTGGTTCTCCAGCTAATTTCGTTGAGTCTGCTGCCTCTAAAGACACATTAAATTTAAGCGGTTGATTTACCTCCACGGATGCAGGTGATTCAATAAGAAGAATTGAGCTTTGCACATTAGGTTCAATAAAATCAGTATGTTGGTATAAAATGAAAACATTATCATATCCTAAATTGAGATCAATGCCGGGAAAACCAAAATCTTTTATTAAAATCCATGCTTTTAGACCCACTGTAATTTCCCATTTAGTGAAATGTCCTGTAGAATTACGAATTTCATCGAATTTAATGCCGGCTGTAAATACTAGACCGAAGTGGTATTCAGTTCGACCTTGATAAATAAAAGGCCCCGCTAAAATCTCATACTTGAAAGATAGACCAACTGTCCAAGATTTTGTTACAAAATCGAAACGAAAAGAGCCGGTAATGGACAATGTACCCATTGCAAGGGATTGCAAACCTAATATTGATTTTGCGAACTCATAAATTTGGGATAGAACTGGACCACCAACAAATCCTATAAGGAGTGCCACAAGGTCATGGGTATGTGAAACAGTAATATCAAGCCCAAATGTCGCTTTTTTAAAATCCCAACTGATTACACCAGATTTTGAAGAAATACTAAACTTAAGGTCCAAACTTAGTGCTATGATTATTTTATTAAAAGGTATATGCTCTAAAATAAAATTTAAGGCGGCTGCAGGCCCAGCTAAATTAGCCGAAGTGTCTTTTTGCTGTTCTACCGCAGCCTTGGTATATAATTTTATAACAGCTTCCCAGTCCCCATTATCTTTAGAGGTATATTTTAAATCCACCATGAATGTAATTTTTACTTCCATTACATCAAAAAGTTTTATTTTTCTTGTAATATAGAATCCTTCGGTTGATTTGTAGCCAATTTCATACAATACATCCTTTATTAAAACTTTCAAAACAAAATGTAGCTGGAGATTATCAAGAGATGGCCAGTTTTTTGTGTCTTCTGAAAGCTCGTTCGGGAATAAAACATTTTTAGGCATTTCTTTTTCTTCTGCAGCAGAATAATAGTTAGCTTTTTCTAATTTATTTTCAGCCCATCCATTGGTTCTATTATCTGAATTTTCTATTTCATCGTCAATAGGCGAAATAACGATATGATTTAAAATTTCATTCTCGGCAAGATTTGAAAATTCATTTTGAGATTCCGAGGAATTTTTAGGGATACCAACAAAATAAAAGTCATAAATTCCAAAGGAAAAGAGTAATAATAATAAAATAACGCATCCTGACAATTTTTTTCTTTTATTATATGAAGAATATGGATGATCTTTTGGAAGAATCATATTAATCCCCTTTTTCATTTTAATGGAGGTGATTGCTTTTTTATTAGATGAACCTTTTAAAGATTTTGGTTGACTAAAATCAACTTTTCAAAGATATAGGAGTGATAAGGAACTCATTCATTATATTCTGATTGTCCAAAATATGTTGTTAAAATTAATTTGAATAATTCTAACTCAAATTCGAATGATTTTATGATCAACTCAAAGGACTGATAAATCTTTATGAGATGAATCTAACCTTCTCTAGCCTAAGGTTAATTTATGGGTCTTAAGCTCGGTTTCCATCAGTTGAAATTTATCTTCAACGGTAGATTGCGCCCGCACCCAATTGACTAAATCTTGGATGCCGGTTTGTATTTTGATCTTTGGCTCGAATCCTAATGTTGTTTTAATTTTGGAAATATCCGCAAAGCAATGTCGGATGTCACCTTTTCGATAATGATTGAGAATTTGCGGTTTAACTTTAACATGCATAATTTTTATTAAATTATTCGCAATATCTAAAATAGTAATGGGGGTTCCACTCCCTACATTAAATATTTGATAATCGGCGGCTTGTTTTTCAAGGGCTAACACATTAGCAGCAACTAAGTCTTGGATATGGATGAAATCCCGGGATTGCAATCCATCCTCATAAATTATTGGGGGATTGTTGTTTTTTAAGCGACCGGAGAAAATGGCACATACGCCCGTATAAGGATTTGAAAGTGCTTGTCGTGAGCCATAAACATTGAAGAGACGAAGGGCAACAGTCGGTATGCCGTAGGTTTGTCCTATGAGGAGTGCCATTTCTTCTTGATGTCTTTTCGATTGAGCGTAGATAGATGTGGGAAAAAGCGGTTTGAATTCATCAGTAGGGATAGGTTTCAGAATGGAACTGCAAGAGGGACATCTTAATTCCCATTG
>CAYGYC010000124.1:0-1641 GCA_964353755.1 uncultured archaeon
GTGGATATCGAAGGTTTTGTCTATGGTTTAGGGCAAACTTACAGTTTTGGGGCGGGTAGTGGTGATTTCGCACTAGTTAAATTCGCCCCAAACGGCATATTGCTTTGGAATATCACTTGGGGCGGTGCGGATGATGATAGTGGTTTGAGCATAGTGATGGATACCTACGGCTCCCTTTACTGCTGCGGAGAAACTTCGAGTTTCGGGAGGGGGAGTGTTGATTTAGCACTGGTCAAATTCGGCTCTAGACCGGACTCCCCTATTTTAGATGCCATAGTGCCCAATCCCGATGCGGATGGCATCATTTTATTAAACTGGAGCGATGTGATCGATGCAAATTGGTATTATATCTATCGCGAATTCTCGAATTTTACCTCAGTAGCAGGGCTAATACCGAAATATATCGTTACCGAAAGCCAATATACCGACACCCTCGCGACTAACGGAACTTACTACTACGCAATCGCGGCGGGGACGGTCTTAGCAAACAGTTCACTGTCCAATTGCGAAAATGTCACGGTGGCCATTCCCCCAGAACCAGAGGAGCCCGGAGAAATTTCTGGGTTTGAAATCGTAGGTGTATGCGCGGGTTTGATACCACTCATTTATCTTATGAAAAAGAAAAGGTCTTTCGACCTTGAGAATAATTTTTGAAAAATTTTTGAAATTTTTTCTAAGAATTTTTTGGCAGGACTGTTTTTTTTTTCCCCTATTACGTCGAGAAGTGCCCCGAATGCCGCGCTTTGGTGGGGGGAAAGGAACTGAAAATTAATTTTTTCTCATTTTTTTATTATAAATTCCTTCCTATTTTTTATTAAAATAACTAAAGAATGAGGGGAAAGGTCAAATTTTATATATGCGCATTAGAGGTAAACTATATTTAATAAATAAAAAACACAAAGTGTTTAAATTATGGCGACTTGTTCTTTCTGCTGGCAACCTGCCACTGTTATTATCAGACCTCGGCATCGTAATTTGATTAAAGCGCTAGAATATTCGATTAAATCGCCGGATCCTTCATCTATTCAAGGATGGAAATGGAAAATCATCTCATCACGGACCTTTGATTTTCGGAAGGCGAAGACGCGCATTAAATTATGTAGGCAGTGCTATGAAAATCTTTCAGAATATTTCCAAGTCTGTGAAGAGTGCGGGCGGGTCATGTTTACGTTCGAAGCATTTTACAATAATAGAGTCGAGGAATACTTGTGTGAATGTTGTGAGGCAAAGTGGGAATGGGAACAAGTAAAGAAATTAATAGAATTAAATGGTTACCCTAAGAAGGGGTTAAAAAAGTATTACATTACTGTAAGAGACAGTTGAATATAATCTTTATTTCGGAGTGAAAGAATATAATAGTACTGAAGGGTGAATAAATTTACAATTTCCTTCTCTATATTTCACTTTTGAGGAAGTAGGCTTTAAAATATTAAGATTTTTTATTAGTGCAATTTTTACCTCTTGTTATTTAAGCAGGGTCATATAAGAATAATAACAGGAGTTTAATAAGAAGGAAAAAACAAAGTAATGAATCGCTGGAAACATGAAAGATGCACTCTACCTACTTTTGTTTTTCATTTTATTATTCCCTCCTCCCCTCCCCCTTTTAGGTTGGGAGTGCATCCATGAATTTCCAGCAAT
>CAYGYC010000124.1:1741-8340 GCA_964353755.1 uncultured archaeon
CGAATTGT
This sequence comes from uncultured archaeon, assembly GCA_964353755.1. Classification (GTDB taxonomy): domain Archaea; phylum Asgardarchaeota; class Lokiarchaeia; order Helarchaeales; family HEL-GB-A; genus CAYGYC01. The sequence continues at coordinate 1,750 of CAYGYC010000124.1, forward strand.
GGATGTAGTCCAAATCTGCTTCAAAAAGGCGTGCTCGTGCATCCGCTTCAATGAGAACAGATGGCACGCCAAATTCAGCATGCTGGTTGGAGAGGGGGAGGATAACGGAAGCTATTCGGTTGGCATATTTCAGGGGGCTAGTAGGGGCCAAAAATTCAACTTTGGTTGGGAAATCAAACTGCACTGGTTTAAGATAGAAGGAATAGATTTTCTCATGCCAATCTTGTTTAGTAAAATCTTTGAGCGTTGCATGTTTGGTAGTGCTTTCAGCATATTTGAAGGTAAAAGTGCGTTCTCCAGGGTTCAGAAAATGGAAAAGAAAGGTGGCATCGCGGGTTTGTTGAATAATAGGACGGTAATCTAGCTCACGGATTCCTTGCAGTTCAGGGATTTTGCTTATGAAAATCGGTAATACCTTGCCGAGAAGGGTCATGAAGCGAGTTGAACGGCTATCCTTAATCACGCCGGCAAGAAGCACATCCTGGTCTAGACATTTCTGATACAGTTGTTCGTAGAGTTCAATAATATTAAAGTATTTTTGACTCAATGAGGAGGAACTGGGGGGCTTATCCAGGGCTAAGGGCACAATGGATCCGTCCAGGAGAATGATGTCGGGATTTCGTGTGGTCACTTCAATAGCTAATTGAATTTCTTCTTGGAGGCGCTCCAGAGAATTTAAAATATCACTTTCAGGGGCGGAGAAGAGTTCAAAGTTACAAGTCAAGTTCGGAGAAGGTGTCATGCTGGGAAAATATTGGACCGCAGGCTTATCTTTTTGAAATTTGAAGAGTGCCGCCACAGCACGGCTTAGAATCAAATCGACCCCATGGAGCGATTTGGAAATAATACTCCCATCAATACCAATAATTTGCATTCCAAAAAGATCTAACGGAGTAATCGGATAAATAAATTGGGATTCAATAAGATCCTGCTTGAGCTCATTATCAGTAATTAATTCCAGATTTAATTTATCACGGGCGCGGACTAGGATTTTGTTTAAGGCGGTTCTATTCTTCTCTAATCGAATAATTTTTTCCGCAATCGTATTCACTATCTTATCAAACTCGCTTTGATTCAAAAAAACCACTCTCAGTAATAACTATAGGAATAATCCTAATAATCTTAACGAATTCTCAAATCAAGCCCAAAAAAATTACGCGACTTCCAACATTTTTCCGCCTTTGAGAAGGGTCTCCAGATCGAGCCGTTTAACCCAATACATGTAGACAGGGACAATACACCCACAAGTCCGACAATCTACGGGGCCCATAACGCAGGGTAATTTATGAGACATATCTGGGTAGAATGATTGGACCAGCCCTTCACGAAAGACACAGTGATTAATATGTTTCTTGGTTTTGTAAAGGTCGACCATCCGCCGGCTGATAAGGATAAACTCACCGTATTCATCAAGGGCATGGTAGAGGCTTTTTATAGTATAATCCAATTTTTTCCCATGGAGATATAAGGAATCAGTCACTTGCCCGGTATACAGCAGAAAGAATATCCCTTTTACATTTGCTTTTAGGCAGGCTTCAATGGTGGGAAAGATCTCCTTATAATTGGAGGCGGTTAAAGTCATTGAGATAGCAATGCGTTTATCATCTTGGATATTGCGCATGATCTTCTGGTAACATTTGGCGCCACGAATGCGATTATGGGTTTCCTCTCGCCCATCAATAGAGACCCAAATAACGCACCTTAATCGGTCGGGGATTTTATTTATCCCATTGGTCGCAACTTGAATCGAATCGAATGTTTCATATGCCGCCTCTACAACGGGCATGCGGAGGGTTGGTTCGCCACCTGTGATACTGGCATTAGTGATCCCTAAAGAATAATGCCTTTGGAAAACGTTTCGCCATTGATCATCTGTTAATTCTAATTCTTCGTCCTTGCGATCTTTTACCCACGAGCGGGAGAAGTAACAGTGCTCACAATTTAATTGGCAACGGTAGGTGATATCATAGTTAATAGCCGGTGGAATCCTATTCACTCTGAATTGAACGTACCGTTGAATAGTCCCTAGAAAGTTCACCGCTTTCTTGGTTAAAGTGACGATTTTCATAACCAGATCCTAAATAATAGTCTATTCGTTACTTTAATCTTCCCGATGAAATAAAACTATACGATTCGTGTTTGTGCCCGAATAATTATTATTAATGCCCCATATATTAGAAGTTTTAGTGAATTCTTGGAAATTGATCAAAATGCCTATGCATTGGAATCCGGCCTGGATTCCCAGGGGGACAATGAATTCATCAAGTTTAATGGTATTTTTCTTCACTTCGCCAACTTCAAAAGCTACCCATCCCCCATTTTTCGTAATTCGAAATAACTCTTTAAAAACATCACGCATCACACTAGACCACGTTTCAATAGTTTTAGCCATGGTGAGTCTTGTTGAGATTTCTTCTGTATTAATGGCATTGAACCAGCATCGTAACCAATTGTCTTTGGAATATTGCACTACATCCAAAAATGGGGGGGAGGTCACGGTGAGTTGAACCGATTCAGAACCGATTTCGGGAGTGAATCTGGCATCTTGCTGTATAAAAATTGCTTTCTCGCCAGCAGCATTAAGATTTTTCTTTTGTTCTTCAGTTAAATTTCGGAGAAGCGATTTAAACTTTTTTAAAATAATCTCGCGCGTATTTCGATAAGATGGTATTTGGTTGCGCTCTTTATTAATCTTCATTTGTCTTTCTGGTAACAGTGCTTGATTGGGTGGTAAGGTATAAACGGAGAAAAATCCTGTAGAATGCCCTGTCAGCCTATTGGTGGCAATCATTCGAATCCAGGCATCTAAGTAATCCACCGTCTCATTATTTTTTCGCATTTGTAGATAGTTTCTTAGAGAAACGATTTCGCTTTCCGTTTCTGGATGATAAAACATTGATAAGTTAATATCAGCTTTGAGTTGATTATCAAGCGAAATCTGATCTAATCGCTCTTTAATATCATCCAAATTTGGAATGAAAAAACGTGGCCATGCGAGAATTTTACTTAAGGGATTGATATCATTTGAAATAACCTGTCGACCTAAAAGGCCCGCTTCAAGAATGGTCGTGCCTCGCCCACTAAAGGGATCATACACGACGTCTTCTTTTTCAGTCAACAATTTTATAAAAAAGCAGGGCAATTGGGGCTTAAAACAGGCTCTATACGAAATTTCGTGAAGGGACGATGCTTGTCTCTGCTTGGATGTCCAAAATTCATTAATATATTTGACAATAGGATGCTTATTGAATACCGTTTCTTCAATGATTGTCGTCAAAGCCGTACCCATAAATAGATCTAAATTTTGTCGCAAGGAAAAATCCTTAAGATATTCTGAAATTTGGAGTACACTTTTTAAAAGCATAGATGTCCAACAATCAATTGTTTTTATATTACTTCTCGTTTCTGCCGCAGTTTGTATTCGAGCGCTTTTTGAATGAAGGCACAATAGATGGGACTAGGGGTGGTAGGATGCGATTTATATTCGGGATGAAATTGGACACCCACCATCCAGTTACCATTTTTGTTATATTCAATGGCATTGATGATTTTGCTATCTTTATCCCAACCGGAAATGACCAATCCCTTTTCTTCTGCTTGCTTTGCATACTCAGGAATAATATGATAGCGATGGCGGAATCGTTCCACAATTTCTTCCCGTTGATAGGCTTCATATAGCAATGTTTTGGGTTTGATACGGACAGCATGTCCGCCCAGACGCATAGTTCCCCCTTTATCCTTTATTGCTTTCTGCTCAGGCATGAAATCAATGACCGGATGGGGCGTCTCGGGATTAACTTCCGTCGTATTTGCGTCGGTCAATCCAAGGAGATCCCGACAGAAGGCAATAAAAAATAATTGGGCGCCAAAGCAAATGCCTAAATAGGGTACTTGATTCTGGAGGGCATAACTGGCGGTCATAATCATGCCTTCAACGCCACGTTTTCCGAATCCCGGGGTTAAAAGGATACCATCGAATCCTTTCAGAATCAGGGGGATTTGCGCCGGATTTTTTTCAAATTCTTCGGTATCTAACCATTCGATATTAGTTTTCGCGCCACAATGCATCGAAGCATGTTTCAAACCTTCATTAATACTAACATAACTATCCTTAATTTCAATGTATTTACCGGGCAAGGCGATATTAACAATCTGTTTGGGATTCTTGAAGCGATCAATTAATTTTTGCCACTCTTTATATTTGGACTCCCGAATATTCATGTGGAGGCGATTTATTAAGAAATCACCCAACCCTTGCTTTTCATAAATGAGGGGTAATTCATAAATGACCTCAATATCGTGACTTGAAATCACCGCTTGCGAGGGAATATTACTGTAAAGACTAATTTTCTTTCTCACATTCTCCGCCAGAGGCTTGGATGACCGACAGATAATTACATTTGGTTGAAGTCCCGCTGCCTGGAGTTCTTTTACACTATGTTGGGTGGGTTTGGTTTTGAATTCGCCTACGGTCTCTAAATAGGGGACATAGGTAACATGAACGGATACGGTATTTTCTTCGGGCTCTTCCAACCGAAATTGTCGAATAGCCTCTAAAAACGGCATTGCTTCGATATCACCGACAGTCCCACCGATTTCAGTTATTAAAACATCGGGATTCTCTCGACTTTCCACATCCCGAATGCGCCGTTTTATTTCATCGGTGATATGGGGTATGATTTGAATGGTTTTTCCTAAGTAATGTTTCCCCTCGCGCTCCCGGAGTAATACCGTTAAATATACTTGCCCACTGGTAATATTTGAGGAAGGATGTATATTTATATTGAGAAACCGTTCATATGTCCCAAAATCCTGATCAATTTCAGAAATGTGATAGATTTGCCCCTCGACAGGCTCAAAGTCCCACACTTCTTCACATATAAATACTTCTCCGTGCTCAACAGGGTTTAACGTGCCGGGATCTATGTTTAAATACGGATCAATCTTAATCATCGCTACCCGAAAATTCCGAAATTGAAATAACTTTCCAATCGATGCGGAACTCACCCCTTTTCCGATTCCCGACATGACTCCACCGGTAATGAAAATGAATTTTGTCATAAGATCGCCCTATTCTTAAATAATATTATACTTCGAGTTTATTATTTATAATTTTACTGCTCATTTTTGTCGTAACCTTATTACACGGATAATATTCGTAAAAAAAGCGACGAAAATTGGATTTTCGCGGAATATCCATCATTGCTTTTTTCGCATTATAATATTTTTACTCATCGACTATCCTAAAAAATTTGTGTTAGGAGACTTTGTAATATTAAAAAGGGGCTAACTAGGTTTAAGGGCCGAATCCAGAAGCAATTATTTTAATTTTAATGGATTCTAAATTTGAATTATTTGCTATTTTCTATGAAACATATAGAGAGTTATAAGATACCAAATAAGCAGTTCAGTCTTGTACAAAATTTGCTTAAAATGAATTTGCTTTATTTATTTTCCTTAACTTTTAGAAATCCCCATTATTTCGATAAAAGAAGTGAAGGAAAAAGTTATCTTTAATCGTATTGATAATATGGTGGTGATTGATTTTTAGATTGGTCGATTTGATGTCAAGAGAGGCGGCATTATCATTACTGCGGAAATTGAAACTTCCAGAGCACATTATTAAACACTCTTTAGCGGTCGCAAAAAAAGCAGTGGAAATCGCAAAACAGATTCAGGCGGCAGGGCATACTGTAAATATAGAAATTGTTGAAATTGGTGCGATTTTACATGATATTGGGCGCATAAAAGAACAAGGCGTAAATCATGCTGCGGAGGGGGGGAAAATTTTACGGGAGATTGGCTATCCAGAAGTAATCGTGCGAATCATTGAAACGCATTCACTCAATGATTATTGGCCTGAGACCATTGAAGAGAAAATAGTGTGTTATACCGATAAGATTTGTAAAGGTACTCAAGAAACGTCCATTGATAAACGGTTTGCGATATGGATGAAGCGCTATGGAAAAAGTCAATTTTTAATTAATGCCAAGAAAACTATTTTGAAAATAGAAGTAGAATTGCTCGATTTGAAAGCTCAATAAAGACTAAAGAAAAAAAAGAAATAGATTTTTAATCTGCTTAAATTTCAAATCCTAAGGATTCGCCAGCGATTTCAATAAGGGATCGCAGTTTCATTGCTTTTGCCATTTCACCAATGATTTTTAGGTCCCCTGCCATGTAAGCAGAGGCGGCATCTGTTTCACCAGTGAAGAGATTTTTGCCAACGTCCTCTGTCATTTCGAGAGTCACATCAGCATCATCTTTAGTTCCGGTTTTTGCACTTAGCTTGCCATCTTTAATTACGAGATAGGCTTGGACTATCCCTGGTACATTAAATTGAATTGTGACATCTTCGGTATCTTCGAGTTCGTCCTTTAGATCTTCGTTGGTCGCGGCAATTTCTTCGAGCGCTGATAAGAAAAGTGGTAAATCCTTCGCATCAAATTCTTTTGAAGCCACTTTGGCCTTTACTGCGTCAACTGCACTGCCTTTGGGCTTTGCAGGTGCTGCTGCTGGTTTTGCTGCTGGTTTTGCTGGTGCTGCTGCTGGTTTTGCTGCTGGTTTTGCTGGTGCTGCTGCTGGTTTTGC
>CAYGYC010000124.1:8440-10657 GCA_964353755.1 uncultured archaeon
GCTGGTTTCTTTGCCATATTTTTCACCTTTTATTTTAAACCTCATTTCTAATTTATTTAATTAAATAGTTACTTATTTATTCAATAGAAAATTCCTCATTTTCTATCGGATTATAGAAATCAGGTTATAGTACTAGTTCTGAATGTTATATAAAAATATTACCTAAGATTGAATATTATTCAATCTTGTTACAAGCGAAATTAGTCAAATTCCATTCGATTTAAAACCTTATTCAATAAGAAATAACATAGGGAATCTAGAAAAGTGAATTATTATAACGAATAGAGTAAAATATAAAAGTAATATACTCTTACTCAGATTATTTATTCATAATTTTTTAAAAAGACAATATTTTTAATTATTTTTTTAAAACCTTTCATATTATTAGTTAAAGTAAAAATTCTATTTTTCATTCATAGGGTATTAATCATATATTTTGCCAGTTTTTTCCTAAAAAAAAATTCTCACTTATTTTACTAAAAAACCATTTTTTATAAGATAAATTTAGAACATTTTTTAGCCTGCGCATTTTGGTGCGTTAAAAGGAAGACGGTTCGACAAAATTTCATCAGATTTTTTAAGATTTCACTTCTAATTAGGAATAGGAGTTTAAATATTCTTTTTTAAAAAAAAGAATTGGTGGAATAGTTGGCACAACAAGAAATAGGAACAGTTATCGCTTCGTCGGCCGGGCCAGCGGTGAATCATTTCAGCTTTGTTTTGAAAGATAATCAGAAAGCAATCCCTCTCCAAAAAGGCCAATTCGTTCAATTAAATTCAATAGGTACTCTTATAGCGATGGTTGAAAATATCATCAAAACTAACCGCTATTTTGACCATCCGGAGGCGGTGAGTGAATATGAGCGAGGAGGATTACCCTTTTCAGCCATTTTTCCAGCGGATAGATGGGAATATATAATTGCATTTGCAAAGCCGCTCGGTTTATTTCAGAATAATAATCTAACTCGTGTTACCTTTCCTCCTTCTCCTGGCGATAAGATATACCAAGTAGATAATTCGATTCTTTCGAAATTGCTAGGGTTAGATCCAAAAGGACTTACCCTTGGACAGATCTGTTATCATGAAAATATAGCGGGATCTTTCAATCTTACCAGACTCTTCCAAAAACACGTTGCAATTCTCGCCATGTCCGGTGCTGGTAAATCCTACACTACCGCAGTTCTCATAGAAGAATTACTAAATCGAAGTAAAGAATCCGGGAGGCTTGGCGTTGTAATTTTGGATATACATGGTGAATACACCTGTTTTGCAGAGAAAAATGGTGGTGGCGCTGATTTCTCAGACCGGGTAACAGTAATTCGGAGTTCCTATTTTACGGCAAATACAAGCTATCTAACGGCAGGTCAATTTGCGGAAATGTTACCTCAAATGTCTCCAATCCAGGTTCGAGAATTAATGCAAATTCTTACAGCGGTGCATAATGAAAAATCTAATGAAGCCTATTCTTTAAATGATTTGATTCAAATAATCGAATCAAAGGAAGGTCTCAATTCAAAAACGAGAGAGGTTTTACTCAGTTGGTTATATCAACTTCAAGGACTGCATATCTTTGAAGATTATGAAAACCCTGAGCTTGAAGAAGCTATCAAGCCGGGTCACGCTTTGATTATCGATCTCTCGGGAACAACTAGATTACAAAAAAAGCAAATCATTGTCACTTATTTAGCAAGACGACTATTTAATTTAAGGAAGAGGAATATTATCCCACCCTTTGTTTTTGTTTTAGAAGAAGCTCATCAGTTCTGCCCTGAATCTGCCAAGCAGTCCGCCATTTCTCGATCAATTATTGAAACATATGCGCGAGAAGGGCGAAAATTCGGAGTTTCGCTCTTAGTATTAAGTCAACGCCCTGTCCATCTTTCAACCACCGTGTTAAGTCAATGTGGCACTCATATCATTGGAAAAATTACGAATCCTTATGATCTCGACCATATCAAAAAATCTTCCGAACAAATCACAAAAGAAACCCTCGAACTTATTTCTAATTTACCCACGGGCGAAGTACTTATTGTAGGTGCGGCTACAAACTTTCCGGTATTCATTAAAGTTCGGAAACGCCTTTCCAAAGAACCTCATTTTCTGAAACTCGAAGAAGCTGCCCTCGAATTTGAAAAGTCACTTTGAAGCGGCTCTCATTAACCCCAGAAACCCTAGAAACCCTCCAGAAACCCTAGAAACCCTCCAGAAACCCTAGAA
>CAYGYC010000124.1:10757-11870 GCA_964353755.1 uncultured archaeon
ACCCTAGAAACCCTCCAGAAACCCTAGAAACCCTCCAGAAACCCTAGAAACCCTCTTTAAACGCACTTTATTTTAAACTCACTTTGTTTTAAATCTAACATCAATATGTTAATTAATTTTTTAAAACGGTCTTCATAATTTTTAGTGACTTGTTATTTAATCAAATAATTATTTGAACAATTGGGGTTCTAAAAAAGATGGATGAACCAAAAGAACTCATCGTATCTGACTTCAATATCGCATCGATAGCGAAGGCACTTGCGAGTGAGACGAGATGGAAAATCTTAAAACTGTTAAAAGATAAAAAAATGGATGTAAGCCAGATTGCAGAAAACTTGAATCAAACTGAAGCGAATATTAGCGCACAAATTAAAATTCTAGAAAATGCTAAACTCATTAGCTCAACTTATGAGCCAGGTGCTCATGGGGTTAAAAAGGTCTGTGCTACTTCTCTAGAACGCTTGATCATTAAAATTGGTTGAACGGATATATGAAGAAACTTTTAAATCTTATATAATTTTACTTAATGGTAATTGCTTTTGCTTTAGATGATTACATGGAATATTCAAAAACATTTAAAGATAAAATTTCAACCAAATTTCAAGGCATCCGCAATTCCTTAAGTAAATTGAAGGATAAGAGAAGGATTTCTGAAAAATTATCAGAACTGAAGAGAATATCTTCTTTTTTTTCGGATATTAAACTCTCGTTATCCCTATTCCAAGATGATTTGGGTAAAAAAATCTCCCAGAATTGGAAAGATTTCACAGAGAAAGTTACAGACATCCGGAATACAATCAATCAAAAATTTTCTGGAATCTCCGAACGATTTGATACGGCCATCAAAAAGTTGCAACCGGATAATGGTATAATAAGAACCGAGATTTTAGACGATTTACAAGTTAAACAGTTAATTCAAGGTCAGATGACCTTTGAAGATGTCGCAAGTCTTACTACAGCTCTCTGGGAGAATCATGACCTCGCACAACAAGCGTTTGCAGATACCAATGATCTCCAATTTTATGAAATGGCTATGGACATCTTATTAGTTATTCAAGAACTGGAACGACTCAAAGAATATCTTGATAAACATGGCAAATTTTGAATGCTCTT
>CAYGYC010000125.1:0-11764 GCA_964353755.1 uncultured archaeon
TTATTACGCGATTCGGCGAAAAAATATCCGAATAATCCACTCACGGACTATTTCGGTTTCAAGGTAATCTATAGGGAAATGGATGCGGTGGCGGATCGCATTGCCACCTATCTCCAAAAGCAAGGGTTGAAGAAGGGGGATGTGGTTGCCCTGTACCTCACCAATGTTCCGCCCTTAGTTGCCGCCTACTATGGCATTCTCCGGGCGGGTTGCGTGGTGACGCTCCTCTCGCCGTTGTTTGGGCCGCTCGAAGCAAAATACCAATTGAAAGATAGCGGCGCGAAAATTCTGATTATTTGGGAGGGTTTTTCGCAAATTTTTAGTGGCATCGCTACTGAATTCCCGCACCTGCAAGTCCTGTGGTGCGCCTTGGCGCCGTGGCTTGGAGCAGGGATTTTAAACAAAGAGGGGCTCGTGGAAGCGGAAGGGAATCAAGTCTATCTCGAAAATATTATTAAAAAGACTGAGGCGAAGCCGGTAAAAGTTACGATCACACCCAAAGCGGATACGGCGGTCCTCCAATACACCGGTGGAACGACAGGGCTTCCGAAAGGGGCGATCTTGACCCATTACAACATCGTTGCCAATTGCTACCAATGTGCCGCCGTTTTCCCCAATCCAGACTATGGAAAAGAGGTCATTTTGGGCGCACTTCCGTTCTATCATATTTATGCGCAGACCGTTGTCATGAATTTTGCAGTCTTTTTAGGCGGGATGATTCCGTTGGTGAGTAATCCCAGGAATACGGATGAAATGCTCTCCGTTATCGAATCCACGAAAGCTACCATCTTTCCCGGGGTTGCCGCCCTCTATAACTTGATTAACAATACACCTGAAATTGAAAAACGCGATCTGAAGTCTATCAAATATTGTCTTTCAGGAGCCGGCCCTCTCCCACCCGAAATTCAAAAGAAATTTGAAGAATTGACTGGGGCGAAGCTAGTGGAAGGGTATGGTTTAACTGAAGCCTCGCCGGTTACGCATGCCAATCCTTTGCTCTACGGTCGCAAAAATGGAACTATCGGCCTTCCAGTCCCCAACACACAAATGAAAATTGTTAGTCTGGAGGACCCGCTGAAAATGTTGCGCATCAATGAAGTGGGAGAACTATGTATCAAAGGCCCACAGGTCATGAAAGGCTATCATAACCGACCCGAGGAAACGAAGAAAACCATCGTTGATGGCTGGCTCTATACTGGCGATATCGCGCTGGTCGATGAAGAGGGATATACCAAGATTGTCGATCGCAAGAAGGATTTGATCAAGTATAAAGGCCACAGTGTTTATCCGACTGAAGTGGAGAATCTCCTATTTGAAAACCCCGCGATCCTGGATTGTGCCGTGATTGGCGTGCCGGATAAAGACGCCGGTGAAACTATCAAGTCGTTCATTGTCCTCAAACCAGAATTTCAGGGAAAGGTGAAGGAAACAGAAATCATTGAATGGGCGAAAACCAATATGGCAAAATTCAAGTATCCGCGTTATGTAGAATTCATTGGTGAAATTCCCAAGGGCACCGTTGGGAAAACATTGAGACGTGAACTGCGTAAATAAATTTTGATAAATATTATGATGACTGCTGTCGCCGCGAAATGCGTAAATAAATTTATTTTTTATTTTTAACTAAGAAACTATAGATTTTAAAAAAACCCGTTGGCGAAATAAATGATAGAAGATGAGGCAAAAATTGTGATAAATATTATGATGACTGCTGACGGCGATTGTTATAATTGTGCACGCAATTTAATTGAAAAATTCAAAATAACGTTTCCACAATTTAAAGATTTGGCGGACAAACTATACAATGAAAAATATAGTTGGATAATAGAAGATAAAAAAATAATAAAAAACGAATAAGAAATCCTTTGGATTCATCTCCACTTGAAAATTTTTTCATTCAAAATAAAAAAAATATAAAAGAAATAAAGAAATAAATTATCCCATTTAATCGTGCACAAACCTCTCCTTTGGTTTTCAATCCGCCTTCTGCGAATACCTAATCCCGGTAATGATATGGATGTACTGCCCTGTTCGGTTTCTCATGTTTTCATGTTCAAAGTTGGATAAATAATTATAAAAAATTCCTTTTTGGTAAGTATATGCATAGAGTTAATTTTGTGCATAAATTTTATGCGTACTATTTTTAAAGATGCTTTTAATTAATTACTTATGGAAGAGAGGCATAAACGCTTACTGATCAAGCAGAACCCGTGGTGGCGAGACGAAAAGGTAGAAGTACCCCGGTTTGAAAGGGATTTAATAAAAGATTTATTAAAGTTTTTAGAGTATAAACAAATAATAGGGATAGTGGGTTTGAGAAGAGTAGGCAAGACAGTTTTAATGAAACAAATTATACAGAAGTTGAAGGTGGCAAAAAATAATATTTGCTATATATCGTTTGATGATATAGATTTCCAGCAATATAGGATCGCGGAAGAATTAATTAATTATTTTTTAGAGTTTTCAAATAAAAATGAGAGGAGATACTTATTTCTAGATGAAATACAAAAATTACCTAACTGGGCAGATCTGTTGAAGACTTACTATGATATTGAAGAGAATCTAAAAGTTTTCATCTCAGGGTCCGCGAGCCTTGAAATAAAGGAATATAAAGAAACACTTGCGGGGAGATTTCTCTCTTTTTATTTAACAGTATTTTCATTTAAAGAATTTGTGAGATATTTTGGGATGGATTGCGAGATAACTGACAATGTATTTAGGGACTATGATTTAAGATTTGCACCAAAAAAGGAACGCTATAAAGAACTTTTTAAACTTTATTTGATACGAGGTGCGTTCCCTGAGCTTCTTGAAATAAATGATGGGGAGTTTATAAGAAAGTATATAAAAGAATCGGTAGTAGAGAAGGCAATAAGCGATATTGCAAAAATTACCGGTGAAAATGAAAAAATTATTTATGAGCTTTTCCGGCTGATGGCAAATAGCAATGGACAATTATTTGAAATAGTCAATCTAGCGAATATATTGAAAACGAATAGAAATCAGGTGTCTTATTATATTAATCTACTTGAAAAGGCTTTTTTAATACGAATTAGTTATAACTTCACGACAAGCATTTCTAAGCAGGTACGAGCAAGCAAAAAGCAATATTGTGCGCATAGTTCTATTGTGATGGCATTGCTCGATTATCCGTCTGAAATATTAAACACTGATGTAGCAGGTCATCTTGTGGAGGCTACTATTGCAAATAGTATGGAAGGAATCACTTTCTGGCGCACCCCCAACCATGAGGTTGATATTGTACTAAAGCAGAATAACACAATAATTCCAATAGAAGTCAAATATAAAACCCAAATTGATAGAAAGGATCTTAAGAGCCTTTTAAAATTTTTAGAAGATTTTAAATTGCCGAAAGGGTTTATCGTGACACGCGATTTGCTTGAAGATAAAAGAATCGATAATAAGGAGATAATTTTCATTCCGGCGTGGTTATTCTTATTGATGAGTAACCGAGTAATTATCCATTATAATTAATTTGTTATCATATGAAAATGGAAGTTTTTTCTTTCACTAATTCGCAATATTTTTTGATGGTAGACTCACCAAAATTCAAATATATTTTTACATCTCATAAAATTATGTGGAAATAGTGATAAGAGTGAGCAGTTTGACTAAAAAGGCAGCAATTAGTATTAAGAATCTGGTCAAGAAATTTGAAGATATTACCGCCGTGGATCAGTTAAGTCTGGATATTGAGCGAGGAGAACTTTTTGCGCTGTTGGGACCGAATGGTGCGGGCAAAACGACTATCATTAACATCCTATGCGGTCTACTGCCTCCAACAAGCGGTGAAGTGTTCGTAGGCGGGTTTGATATCGTAAAAGAAATAACCAAAGTCAAGCACTTAATTGGTTTATGTCCGCAGCAAGCAGCCGTTTTTCCATTTCTCACGGGGCGAGAGAATCTGGAATTCTTTGGCGATCTTTACATGGTACCGAAGGAAACCTTGAAGAAAAACGTTGACCAACTGATAGAAAAATTGTTTTTAACCGACCATGCAAATCGCCGCGTGGCGAAATATTCAGGGGGGTTAATTCGCCGGATCAGTCTGGCGGTAGCGCTGGTGCATGATCCGGAGATTGCCTTTCTTGATGAACCCACGGTAGCCATGGACCCGCAATCTAGACGCGCCGTCTGGGAATTCATTAGAGATTTCAAGCGCCAGAATAAAACGGTCATCCTTACAACGCATTACATGGAGGAAGCGGAGGAATTAAGTGACAGGGTGGGCATTATAGATTCTGGCAAACTCATTGCCCTCGGCTCGCCGAAAGAATTGAATGAACAATATAAGGCTAGGAATTTAGAAGAGGTATTCCTCAAAATTACGGGCAGAAAAATTCGGGAGGAAGTTTGAAATGAAATTGCGGCGATTTTTAGCGATTTTTAAAATGGATATCAAAAAAACCATCAGGGAACCTGCGGCTTTATTTCTGCTTATTCTCTTTCCGATCATTATAACCGCGGCGTTTGGCGCGGCGTTTGGGTCATTAGGCGCGGGAGAAACCACGTATGATATTGCGATTATCAACCAGGATGGGGCATCGGACCCATGGTCGCAGGCATTAATAGGAAATCTGAGTGCTAATCAGATCTTTAATCTCAAAGACTATTCGAGTAATCAATCAGCCCAAAATGATCTCATTCAAGGGAATATTGATGCGATTCTGATTATTCCGAGCAATTTTAGTGAAAGTTGTGATTCCTACTGGAGTAATCCGCTGAATGCGAGTGCCTGGGTTAATGTAACAGTGGAATTATATGTGGATAGCGGGTCAATGATTGCCAGCCAAGCGATTCCGCCCATTATGCAACAGATGCTCATTGTGACACTCTTTGGAGAGTCCGCCGGGGCGATTCATACACCACTGGGATTAGGTACGCCAGGCTTAGTAGCAGCTCTGAAATTTAGTCAATTTGATTACATGATGCCGGGTTTATTCGCTTTTACGGCTATGTTCCTCGTAATGACAGTCGCCGAATCCTTTGTTGATGAAAAGGAGAAAGGGCTTTTGAAGCGGGTTTATGTTACGCCCACCACGTCCACAGAATTTATCGTGAGTCATGGCGCGTCCAATATGGTTTTCGGGACTTTGCAAACAATTATCATTTTCACGATGGCAATGCTCTTCGGCTTTACGCCCGGGGTAGGCTTCGGAAGTTATGCCATGGTATTTGCGATAGTGTTACTCTATGTGCTGTGTAATGTGGGCTTTGGACTCATCGTGGCGTCCCTCGCAAAGAATGCGGGGGTTGCGACCGGGCTCTCTTTCGTGTTCATCATGCCGCAAATGATGCTAGGCACCTTCGTCCCTATCTCGGAATCCATCGGGCAATTCGTCCCGAGCTATTACGTGACACATGCCGCTACATCGCTCTTCTTACGTGGAGCTCCTGTGACTAGCCCCACTGTCCTCTTCGACCTCTTAATAATAGCCGTGGTCAGCGTGGTATCATTCATTATTGGAATCTGGGCTTTCAAAAAGTATGGAAAAAAGTAGCAGCACGTTTCTAATTCTCTTTTTTTAGAATAGGAAATCTAATGCTGGATATGTTAGCTATAAAATTTAATGGAATCGTTAGATAATTATTAATTATAAACAAAATAATTATTATGACGTTTTAGTAACCCTTATAGTTATTTCAAAGATCTGATTTGACTTAAGGTAAATATATGACGACTTATCGATTTTCTGTAATTATCGAAAAAGATGCAGATGGTTATATTGCATTCTGTCCAGAACTTCAAGGCTGCTATACACAAGGGGATAGTTATGAGGAGGTTTTAAAGAATATTAGAGATGCAATTAATTTACATATTAAGGATCGAATAGAAAATGGGGAAGAAGTTCCCCAATTGGATTATATTAGTTTAACTTCTGTGGAAATAGCGCTATGAGTCAAAAGTTGCCTAGAATTACCGCAGGAAATGTAATTAAAGTTTTAGAAAAGATAGGTTTTACTTTAGCCCGTTAAAGTGGGAGTCATCAAATATACAAAAATGAGAAAGGAAAAAGAGTAACAGTACCACGTCATTCGGGGAAAATTCTTCATCCCAAAATAATAAGAAATATCCTTAGGGACGCTAATTTGAGTATTGAAGAATTTTTGAGATTATTAAAATGAAATCCTTCCTTATTAGAATCCATGCTTTCAAAAAGTATGGGGAAAAGTAGAGGGCTTCTTCAAATTTTTTTTGCGAGAAGACTTCATTGCTTATTTTTTTTCTTTGAGTAAAGCCAAGTAATGATGAGGATTACGGAGAGGCAGGTGCCAAATCCCAGAAAGAGATAGGCGCCGAGGTCAAAGGCAAGGCGGAGGTCGCTAATGAGTTCGTGTCCAAAGGGGGCACCAGCGCCGCAACCCATTGGCATCCCACTGGCGGAAAAAATATTCAGAAATAAGAAACCAAAGCCGACTAAATAACAAAATCCGGCGATAAAAGTACCGAGCTGAGTAAGATTTGAAGGGGCGGACGAAGGAACAACAGTCGGTTCGGGCGGAGTATGCCGACTTTCTACGTACTCGATGCTTCTTACGATGATGGGTGCCAGAATTACCCCGTTAAACGCAGCGATGAAAAACAGGGGGAGGGAATAGAATATGATTGGAAAGAGCAAGCCTAATTGATCGGTGAAAATGGAAAGGAGGGAAGGTATTAAGCTGCCAATAAAGGCAGCTAGGAGGACAACTAGTGATAGACGGAATAAGTTGGATCCTTTGGCATACTTGCCTGGATAATATTTATGGAAATTTAACCCAGCGATAAGTCCCATCAACCCAATTCCAATGGGCCAGAAGATCCAAACGCCCCCGTAGAGAAGGGCATCCGCTAGAATTTTTCCTCCGAACCCGGTGAGAAACCCAACAATTGGTCCATATTTTGCCCCCAGCGCGATCGGAACAGCAATGGCAGGGAATATGGCGAAAACAATGTAGTAATAGGTATGGGCGGGATAATCTAAGAGAGCGAACAGGGCTTCCAATCCGATATAGGCGCCAATTCCTATTACTAGGGGGAGAATGCTTTCTTTCCCAATTCGCCAGCGACTTTTTCCTTCTTTACTGGTTTCCATCATGACCACCTCTAGGGAAATTCAATGACAAAATTATAATTACCTCTTTCAACGGCGATAGTGAGATTATTCCCATTAGGGGAGAGGCTGAATCCCGAAGTTTGGGCTGAGGAGACAGTTCCGCCGGAAACATTGGTCAGCGTGATAGAGCCGGCTTCTGCAGCACTACAGGTGAGAATAAAAGCAGTATTAGTTTCATCGTAAATTGCTTGGTTGATGAATATATTCTCAGGATCGGAAACATCCACAATATAAGATTGATTCCAGAAAGTGGAAGGGCGTCGTTGGGTGAAATTCCCTAGCGTGACCCAAGGTTCTTGGATCCCCCAGAATAAAATCATATTGACGACAAATTCGAGTCCTTCGAAGAGCGGGGTCGGATAATGAAATGTAGTCCCGTCCCATTTGGGCTGGAATAGGAAATTCATCCAATTGAGGATTTTATCTAGCGTGCCAGTATCACGCATCTCTTTGGCGCACATAATTCCAAACCCATTGGCGACCAGAGACCACCCAAATTCCATGATATCAAGCGAATAGGGATCCACTTCACTTTCTTCGGTCATAAAAGCAAAGTCCCCGAAAATGCCCGGATACACCTGTTCTCGTATGTAGGTAGATTTGAAGGTTGGATAGATGGTTTGGGCAACGCTCTCATTGTAGGCATTGATGAACGCAAGGGACCAGCCATTCGTGTAGCCGGAATCAAAGTCATCGACGTAATCGGGATCCACGTTCACGAATTTCGTGACATTAATGCCATTCACGAACAGCCCCTCCTCATTCGTCATATTGTCGAGCTCCCAATCTAGTAGCCGGGCGGCTGCAGAATAATAATCCGTGGGGGAGGTGCTTAAACTATTATCATAGATTTTGAACGCCAGGCTCTGAATGGTGTTGCATTGGACAAAAACCTGGACGGGCTCGCAGGGCACGCCTGGTGTCCTGTGCGTAGGATTGGCAGGATTCGTCATCTCATCATACAACATGTTACATTGCTGTGTTAAGGTAAAATTATACTTGGGGTCATTAAACAAATACTGATATAACGCTTGCATCAGGATCCAATGTGCCCGATACATGATGTTGGTAAAATTGAGCCCTTCATAATCCCCCGGCGGCACCCCATAATAATCCAAGGTATATTGATAATAACTCTTACCTTCATACATCATGTTCGCAGACTTATTCCAATATTCCTTGACCTTTGGCGCCTCCATTTTCTGAATTAAGAGATCCGTGGTGTTTTGATAATAACTCGGATCCCGGTACCCTGGTGTGGTTTGAGCCATTTCCGACATGGCATAGGTAAGGAAGGCTAACACATAACGGAGGCCGGCATCCCCCCCGGGACCGAAAGCAATGGGTAAACCGCCAATGTACGGCTCAATTCCCTCAAAGGAATTCACACCCTGCGAGAATAAAACCTCACGAAAATAGTTGTAGAGTCCAATTATGTCATTCGAGAGATGCGGGTATTCTACCAAATTGTAAGTGCGCTCGGCGGTCGTAACGTTATCGAATTTAGGGGTTGGTATCAAGGCAGCAGGTTCATAGATGCTTACAATACACAATCCAACCAGAAGAAGACAGCAAGTTATGAAATATTTATTTTTACTCAAAAACCGCATAAGTACAAACCACACCGCATTAAATCAACCATAATTTTATATAGTGCTTGAATTTAAAAAGAATTCCTTTTTTAATAGAAATAAAGCCTTTTAAATTCGAGCGATGTAACTATTCTGACGTAACATGAAAAAATGAAAATATTTTAATGTATTCAAAGTAATTAATAGGTTATTAGAATAATTTGCGGGTGTTACGCATGGAGAAGATTAATGAATTAATTAATAATCTTGAGAAAAATTTTCCGAAGGACATGAAACTAGATATCTTAGCGAAATTGGAGAGCGATTTAAAAAGCTTAAATAATGCCATTAACCAAATTTCAGAAAAAAAGAAAGAACTAGCGGGCGGTAAGGAGGAAAGGGAGGCAGGACTGAGTTTTACAAGTATTAATGCGGAAATCAATGAAATAATTAAAAAGTTCACAAATTTAATTGATTTAACGAAGAAATTGGAAACGGATGAGGCGCTCAAGTCATTTTTAATCCAGAAATTAAATGAGATATTTGGAGATATATCGGAGGAAGCCTCAAAACAGTTTAATATGTCCACACTTGAAATTTTTAATGACTTTCTGGGAGAGTTGAAAGGAAAAACGGAGAAACGATTAATTGGAAAAATCGAAGAAGAACTTTTTAGTATTAAAACGGGTTTAGGTGAATTCCAGAAAGTCTATAATTTGATGGACAAGCAGTTTTCGAGTATTCCGCAATCCATCTCGCGTATTCAAGAGAAATATCAGCATCAATTAAACCTCCTTAAAATCGAGAGTGAAATTCATGATGAGATATTTCCGAAAATAAATAGTGTGACGACCAATTTAACGCAGGATTATGGAGGTATTCAAAAGGAATTGATCGCTAAACTCGTCAGTGGCTACCAAATTCCCTTAGAACTTCTAAAAAAACTGCGTGAAGAACTTAAATTGTATGAAAAGAAATTCGAGAATGTCACGGGGGATTCGCTTAAAGAAAATCAACAATTGAAAATAGAAAATCAACAACTGAAAATAGAAAATCAACAATTAAAAAGCGACAACCTGAAAATGAAAAACGAATTAGATAATTTCTCGAAAGAGTTAAATAAACTCACCGGCGAATTGCAACATTTATCTAAGGAAAAAGATAAGAAAGTTGAAACGCGGGAAGTCTTAGCTCTGGTTATGACGTTGTTAGTGGAAGTTTTTGGCGCCCAACCCCATTCTAAGTTATTGTATTTATTGCACGGTCAGAAAGCCGATATCGATAGAGATTCCTTAATGAAGGCCTCCGGCATCGCTGGAGCAGCCGTACGGAAAGCTCTTGCCGATTTAGCTGCCGCTAAACTTGTCGATTATGATGTGACAACGACAAAAGTAAAGTTATTGAAGCGCATATTCTAAGATCGACTTTCAACTTGTAGATTCCGCGATTCATGTGACTATTGAGGCGAGGTAAAAGCCAGACTCGCTTCTACAATGGATTCTGGCTTTTCAATGAATGAGAAATAGCCCGCATTCGGAATAACGGGTTCGCGGAGAGATAGGCTCATTACCTTTATAAAATTACATTTTCAATTTATAAAACAAGTTATATTTAAATTCTTTAATTCTTTTGAAAAAGGGAATAAAATTGAGGCAAAATTATAAAATTATCACTTTAATTCTCATTTTCTTATTGCTTATCATGCCGATCTTCAATGGAACTCAAAATAATGAACCTCTTTTTACCTCTAATTTGCCCTATATGGTAAAAACTACTTCTGATCCTATCTCTATAAATGGAAATTATGCGTTAAGCAGCGTAGCTAGCGCTGGAAATGGAAGTGCCGAAAATCCTTTCATTTTAGAAAATTATATAATTGATATAGGCGGTTTTAAAAAACATGGCATATTAATCGGAAATACCACCGCATATTTTATCCTAAGAAATTGTAGAATTACTAATGCCGATTTATCTTTTGCCGGTATAAAACTCAAAAATGTTACAAATGGACGAATTTTGAATAATACTATAAATAATAATGATTACGGCATTGTATTGTATAAATCAAGAAATAATCGGCTCATTAACAATACCTGTAATTCGAATGATAGGTATGGAATTAAATTGGAGGAATCAAAATATAATATTCTTCTTAATAATACTGCAAATTATAATGCTTGGCAAGGTATTTACATTTATTATCAATCCGATTACAATAATCTTACTGATAATACTGCCAATTATAATCGAGATGGGATCTCGCTATTTTCATCAGATCATATCCAATGTATTAAAAATACAGTTAATTTTAACCTTAAAGGGGGAATCTATCTAAATGATGATTATAATATCCTTATCAATAATACTTTGAAGGCAAATGAATATGGAATTCGGGTAGATGGAGAAAATAACCAAATTCATAATAACGTATTTAACGCGAATGGTATTTACGTATTTGGAATTTATGGCGGTGGTAATAACAATATCACTCCCGATAACATACTAAATGGACGCCCTATTTACTATTATGAGGGGCAGACAGGAATAACCGTTCCCGCGGATGCGGCTCAAGTAATTCTAATGGAGTGTAAATTAATGACCATTTCAAATTGTAATTTATCAAGAGGCTCTTTAGGGCTTCTCTTAATGTATTCAAATAACAATACAATTTTTAATAATACCGCGAATTATAATAAAGATTATGGACTTTACATGATATACTGTGAATATAATAATTTTAGCAAGAATACCGCAAATTATAATGGATGGAGCGGGTTTTTAATAGATTCATCTGGGAATAATTCTTTCACTAGCAATACTGCTAATAATAATGGTCGATATGGATTTGATTTTTACGGTGCATATAATAATTCAGTCTCCCAAAATATTGTCCAATTCAATGATTGGTATGGAATTTACTTGAGCTATTCAAGTACAAAGAATTTTTTAACTCATAATACCATTAATAATAACGATCAAGATGGGTTTGTAGTATGGAACTCTCAAAATAATACGATTGGCTATAATTTTGTGAATGATAATACGTATAATGGAATTACGCTTTATCAATCCAGC
>CAYGYC010000126.1:0-11731 GCA_964353755.1 uncultured archaeon
ACAGCCCCCCATAAAATAGGGCCAACCCCGGTGTCATTATGAAAACAAGCCCAGTACAAATCAATATAAATGCTATATCTCCACTTGCCATCGATTCACCACCTTATATCAACTGTATCACTTTTGATCAGATTCACCGTTTTTAAGTCGGGTTTTGTTCATTTATTTAATTCTTAGTTGAATGACTCATCATTTTTTATTAAGGCTATCTGATCAAAAATATATAGACCAGTAAATATTCTTATGCCATTACTGTACATTTTGTAGTGTAAAGTGTTCATAAAGTGTTCAAAAGTTTTAGTAAAAAGTTACATTTAACTCGTTTTTTTCTCTTATTGTGTTAAGATTTATTATTAAAAATAGAAATGGAATTAAAAGTTAAAAAAAGGCAGGAATAAGATCTATCTCTTCATTGTCGTAAATTATTTTAGCTTTCGACACGATTAGCATATTATAACATATATTTTACCTATTTAACCCTTAGAATTTCCAAATTAATAATGAGAATAATCTAGTTCCTGTTCAAATAACACTATAAATAATTAATATTTGCGACGGAATTTTTTTTATGGATAATTTTTTTTTCAATTAAATTGGTAAATGTTGAATAGGTCATTACCAAGATCTAAATCCATTGAATTTTTCATTATAAAATAACGCTTAATTATGTACAGTTTTAGACTTTCATTTTCGGGTTATGTCACATAAGATGGATATAAAAATCGTAAAGTGTGCAAAATTGATAAATTAATTAGAATTACTATACAGACTTGCTTTTTTTGACAGGGCAGTTTTGTCTAGCGCATTTTTCAATCCGTATGATTTATTGTTTAAAAAATTAAAAAAAAAAGATTAGGAGTGAGAAATATTGTCAAAATTGGTGAGACATCGGCAAAGTATCATCGGGACTCGAACCCGAGTGGAAGATTCATGTGAATCGGGACTGTGTCCAATATGTATATCGGATTGTCCTGTCTTTTGCGAAGTTTCTAAAAGCGCGTTAAGAGGTAGAGAAGTCCTTTACCCATCACGCGAATACTTTGGGAATTCAACAGCAGGGACCTCAAAAGATTTTGGTCTTTCGTTCCAAGATTTCCAAATCCAATTTGAAGTGCGAGGCGCCAAAGGTATCGAAGAAACCGAGGATTCCGCCATCTTTTCTAATGTGAATATTGCCACTAAATGGGGGCAGATTTCTCAAAAATTACCGCTCGTTATTCCAGGTCTTGGAAGTACCTATGTCGCGAAAAATAATTGGGATGGTTTAGCGGTGGGGGCGGCTTTAGCAGGAGTTAGCTTAACGGTTGGTGAAAATGTCGTGGGGATGGACCCGAATGCGATTTTTGAGGATGGGGGGAAGTATCCGAAGGTTACTGATACCGAGGATATGAAATATCGGGTGCAGAAATACAGAGAATTCTGGGATGGAGAACACGGGGATCTAATCGTTCAGAAAAATGTTGAAGATGGTCGTCTGGGGGTATTTGAATATGTACTTTCAAAATTAGACGTTACATCCCTCGAATTGAAATTTGGACAGGGCGCGAAGGCAATTGGAGGCGAAGTTAGATTACATACGTTGGATCGCGCGCAACTATTACAAAAACGCGGTTACTTAGTAATCCCTGATCCGTCAGATCCAATTGTTATTGAACAATGGAACGCAGGTTTAATCCCAGATTTCGAAAGACACTCCCGAGTTGGTTTATCGAGCACAGAATCCGTTTTGGAAGAAATCGATAGCATTAGGGCTCAAGGAGCGAAAAATCTCTTTATAAAAACTGGGGCGTACAGGCCCGCTGCAACTGCCTGGATCGTGAGGTTAGGTGTAGAAGGCAAAGTGGATGGGATGACCTTTGATGGAGCAGGAGGTGGAACCGGAATGTCGCCAGTATCCATGATGAATGAAGGTTCAATTCCAACGCCGTATTTGGAGGCTCTGGTAATTGGCTGTTTGGATATGATAAAAAAGAAATCACCGAATGCCAAAATTCCCACTATAGCAATCGCTGGAGGTATCGCTAGTGAAACCCAAATCTTTAAAGCACTAGCTATGGGCGCTCCCTACGTAACATGTATCGCAATGGCAAGAGCTCCGATTACAGCGGCAATGAAAGCAAAATATATGGGTGAAATGATACAGCAAAAGACGGTAAGTCCTGCCATTCTAAGCTCATTAGGATTTCCCAAAGATAAGGAACCCGATACATTAACGTTAAGCGAGGCATTTGTTGAATATGACCAATTAAAGAGAAAGTACGAAGCCGCTGGATTATCAGCGACGGCTGTAGGTGTATATACCTATTTCACAAGTAAATTGGGTACGGGACTTAAACAACTTTTAGCAGGAGTTAGAAAATTTGATATTAATTTAATCGACCGTCAAGACATTGCCTGTATTTCTAATCGCGCGCTGGAGGTCTGCCGTCACTGGAACTTAGGCATCGAATCACAAGAAGCCCTTGATCTCGAATTAGTGAAAAAAGAAGTATATTCCGGAAATTATTAATCCTTTTTTCTTTAAATTCAGGGAGAAATAGACTGAATCTACGTGATTTTGGGAGCTAAATTCTTTTTTAATTTTATTTTTTGCCTGTTAATCATCTGTAACGTTCTAAGTAAGTTATCATCATAAATGGTACTTAATTAACGAAAATTTATTAGATTTCTGCCTTTATTTCAATCGAACATTACGATTTATCCCAATTTTGACTTCTAAACTCCGAAATAATTCCTACATTCTTATAAAAAAAGGACCATTTATGTACAAAATTAGATAAAATTTTTCGACAATTGCCAAATAAGTGAGAATTCACAGTGTTATAAGCGGAAAAACTTACACTTTAATTCTTATACTATACGATTCTCGTACCTTTTATCTAATGAATTTTATTCATTCATTTTTTTAATGGAAATGCTTTAGAAAAGTAAAAAATGATTTTTTTGAGTTGATCGAATGGTAAGTCCTGATTATGAGATAGTGAAAGTTGGAAACCCTTACGAAGAAGCGGTCAAGCAGTTGCAGTTAACTGCTGAGAAGTTAAAATTGGAACCTGACATTTTAGAAATTTTGAAGTATCCACAACGTGTTCTAACAGTGTCTATACCCGTTAGAATGGATAATGGGCGTATTAAAGTATTTACAGGATTTAGGTGTCAGCATAGCAGCGCGCGAGGACCCACTAAAGGCGGTATCCGGTATCATCCCGATGTAACTCTTGATGAGATAAAAGCGTTAAGCATGTGGATGACCTGGAAGACGGCTATGGTAAATATTCCCTATGGAGGCGCGAAAGGTGGCATTATTTGCAACCCGAAAGAAATGTCTCAAGGGGAATTAGAGCGGTTATCACGTCGGTATTTCTTCGAAATCAGTAGTATTATCGGCCCAGAACGCGATATACCCGCACCCGATGTCTACACGAATCCCCAAATCATGGCTTGGATGGCGGATACCTATGAGATGATTAAAGGGTTTAGTACGCCAGGGGTTATAACGGGGAAGCCATTAGAAATGGGAGGTTCCGAAGGGCGAATAGAAGCTACCGCACGAGGATTGAGTTACTGCATAGAAACAGCGGTTGAGAAACTTAATTTGGATTTAAAATCATCAACGTCAGTTATTCAAGGGTACGGAAATGCCGGCTCCTGGGCTGCTTATTTTTTAAATGAGAAGGGATCGAAGGTTATAGCAGTTAGTGATTCGAAAGGGGGCATTCTAAATGAAGATGGATTAAATCCCACGGCAATTTACGAATATAAGAAACAAACAGGCACCGTTGTAGGGTTTGAAGGGACTGAGACAATCACCAATGAGCAATTACTTGAACTTAAATGTGATATTCTTGTTCCTGCCGCATTAGAAAATCAAATTACCAAGAAGAACGCTAAAAATATTAAATGCAAATTAATAGCTGAAGCGGCTAATGGTCCCACCACTATAGAAGCGGATGATATTTTATATCGAAATAAGATTCTTATGATTCCGGATATTCTCGCAAATGCAGGAGGCGTTACGGTCAGTTACTTTGAATGGGTACAGAATTTACAGCGATATTATTGGACTAAAAAACGGGTCAATGAGGAACTGAAACAACTCATCACAAAAGCATTCGAAGATTGCTATGATCTCTCAATAAAAGAAAAAGTTCATATGCGCTTAGCGGCTTATATGCTTGCAGTTAATAGAGTGGCTACCGCCTTGAAAATACGAGGTGTTTGGCCTTAAATTTAAAAAGAGAATGATTTAACTGTCAAGGAGCCGTTCTGCTTCTTCTTTATCCATTTCCATTATATATTTTATTTTACTAACGTTTGCCGCATCTTCCGTAAGCGCCGCAATATCATCACGGGTAATATAATCTAACGCGAATTTTCTGGCACCGCACATTAATTGCTTAAGCCCCTGTTCTAATCGCTTCATGTAAGTATAAACGCCGATGGCTCCTGCGGGAATGAAGTTGAACGCATCACTAAATTTATTGCGGAGTTCAGTGGCGCTGACAAATATTTCTTCTTTTGTTTTTCCAAATCGGGCAATGTAAACGGGCAAGTCACCGCTTTCGATTTTTTTCCCGATGGTTTTACCCACCATTGCTGCCGCAAGGGGCGCCCTGGCCATACCAATTAGTTTAAAATGAGGTGCACCTAATGCTAACCCTTTGAATATTTGATCCTCCATCGAAATGCCACTAGCAATCGCCACATCGGGTATATATTTGCCTTTTTGTTTTAATCGCTCCAGATACTGGTAAAGCAACGACCAGAGCTCAATGCGGGGTACACCCCATTCATTCATCATTCTCCAGGGGCTCATTCCAGTTCCACCACCAGCCGCATCGACCGTTAATAAATCAATCTTTGCTTCAGAGCAACATTTCACAGCGAGCGCTAGATCCACAGGTCGATAGGCGCCTGTTTTTAAAAACACATATTTGGCACCGCCCGCCTTAAGCTCCTCCACTCGTGCATAGAAATCTTCCTCCTTTAACATGCCAACTCTCGAATGCCGCTCGAATTCATCGAAAACATGATTTTTAAAGGCTTCGATTGTAGCGGGGTCATAAGGATCCGGTAAAACAATATATCCCCTGTCTTTTAAAACCTGAGCACGCTTTAAATCTTTAATTTTGACTTCTCCACCGATATCTTTCGCCCCTTGGCCCCATTTAAGTTCGACGATCTCTACTCCCAGTTTATCTAGCGCATATTCATGGACGCCTAATCG
This sequence comes from uncultured archaeon, assembly GCA_964353755.1. GTDB lineage: Archaea > Asgardarchaeota > Lokiarchaeia > Helarchaeales > HEL-GB-A > CAYGYC01. The sequence continues at coordinate 5,228 of CAYGYC010000126.1, forward strand.
CGTATCCTCAACATTTGCTTGGACCACAATGCCGCCATAACCATCTTGTTGCCACTCTTTAAAAATCTTAACTCTACTCTCAAGATCTGGCGAATGCACCAGTTTTCCATTCTTGATCTCTGAATGGGGATCCATAGCCGCTACATTCTCGCCAATAGACACTATAGTCCCACAAAGGGCGGCTCCAATAGCCAATCCTTCCCAATTGTTTGTGGCGATAGCCGTAGACCCCATTGCGGGGATGACGATCGGCACTTTGAGTTTTATACTTTTATCATGTCCGATTTTTCGCTCCAAATTTACATTGGTAAATAACGCCTTGTCCGAATCGGCATCTATGCCGTAGGCCCCAATGCAACTGCCAAGGATAGTAAAATGCGATAAATCGAGAGGATAGGTCTTCTCCGCCGCAGTGGAAATTATCCCAAAGGGCTTTGGATAGATGACTTCTGCACCTCTATAGGCGGATTTACCGATTTCACACATGCCAATGCAGCCATCTACACAGGTTACACACATCCCACTGGCAGGTACTATAGAGCTTTCCGTTCTATTCTTTGAGAGCGTCGCAGCTGACGCGTTTATTCTTCCAAGCATACTTATTACTCCTTTTTCTCTTTTACTTTTTCAGTTACACATGTTCCACATTCATTTTTTAACCCCATCCAACAGGAGTAGTTATCATAAACTTCCAAACATGTTGGTTGAAGTTCATTATAACAACCATTACATAAGACACTTTTCGGATTGGGGCCCTCGCACCTTAAGGTGCAGGCAGGACAAATATACATGCAACCACCACATCTGCGGCATTCCTCTGAAGCCATATCGAAGGGGGTGGTGATCCTCAGTTTTTTCCCGCGATTCACAAACCCAATGGCTTTGGCCATCATTTGTTCTTCACATATTCGCACACATAATCCACAATAAATACAATTTTCCCATTTGGGCTGGAATCGAACGCGATTCAGCCCCATTTTGGATGCTAAATCCTGTAAAACTTTAGAGGTAGGGCATTGAGCAATTAATAATTCCAAGATCAATTTTCGGGCATTAATAACTCTTTTAGTGGCGGTTTTTACCACTAACCCTTCTTCAACGGGATAAGTGCAAGAGGTAACCAGTTTCGTATTTTTCCCTGGTCCAATTTCCACGAGGCATAAACGACATCCTCCCCATGGAGCAAGCCCTTCATTATAACAAATGGTTGGAATATTTATTCCCAGGAATTGGGCGACTTCCAGAATGGTCCAACCGTTAGGAGCATCAAAATCGATTCCATCAATTTTCATTTGGGGCATTTTCTATCTCCTATTCAATAATAATTGAATCCGATTTACATGCATCAAAGCATGCACCACATTTAACACATAAACTCTGATCGATTACATGTGCCTGTTTCAACTCGCCAGTAATGGCATTGGAAAGGCATTTCTTCTGACATAAACCACAACCCTGACAATTTTCCGGATTTATCCAGTATTTTATGAAACTCTTGCAGACATGCGCAGGACATTTTTTCTCGTTAATATGGGTCAGATATTCATCCCTGAAATATTTCAGGGACGAAAGTAGTGGATTTGGTGCGGTCTGCCCAAGCCCACAAAGAGAGCTATCCTTTATTACCGTGCCCAGCTCCTCAAGCAGCTCAATAGAGGAGCCATTCCCTTTCCCTTCCGTGATATCAGTTAAAAGTTCATACATGCGTTGGATACCCTCTCTACAGGGAGTGCATTTACCACAGGATTCATATTGTAAGAAATTCGTGAAATATCTTGCAAAATCCACAATGCACGTGGTTTCATCTATTACAATCATCCCCCCAGATCCCATGATAGACCCGGCCTGCGCCAATGATTCATAATCAATAGGTAAATTGAAGAGATTTTCGGGAATACATCCCCCCGAAGGACCTCCGGTTTGGATCGCCTTTATTTTTTTGTTAAAGGGGGATCCACCTCCAATATCATAAACAATCTCTCTAATGGTTGTCCCCATGGGCACTTCCACCAAGCCGGTATATTTCACTTTCCCGACAAGTGAAAAGATCTTCGTGCCTTTGCTGGTATCGGTTCCAATACTAGCAAACCACTCTGCACCTTTTTCAATGATTTTCGGGATATTCGCCCAGGTTTCTACATTGTTGATATTGGTCGGTTTTCCAAAGAGCCCGCGTTGTGCAGGGAAGGGTGGTCTCTGCAGCGGTATGCCACATTGACTTTCAATGGACCGGATAAGGGCGGTTTCCTCCCCACAAACAAAGGCGCCGGCCCCCTGAATGATTTCAATATCAAAATTAAACCCTGAACCTAGTATGTTTTTCCCAAGAAGCCCCATTTCTCGTAGTAACTTGGCAGTCATTATAACATTCTTGACTGCGAGGGGGTATTCATTACGAACATAAACCCAACCCCTATTTGCGCCGATGGCATACGCGCCAATGATCATCCCTTCAAGAACCGATTGCGGATTACCCTCTAGTAAGCTGCGATCCATATACGCCCCAGGATCACCCTCATCGGCATTACAAATGATATATTTAATATCGCCTTTCTGTTGTCTGGCAATTTCCCATTTTCTGCCCGTAGGAAATCCTGCTCCTCCTCTGCCCCGTAATCCTGAACGCCTAATAATTTCAATTATTTCCTCCGGCTCTAATTTTAATGCTTTAGAAAGCGAGCTATATCCTCCATTTACTATATAATCTTCGAAGATTGTAGGATCGATTAGGGGATTGGCCCCTAAAAGTACGCGCATCTGCGGCTTGTAAAAGGGTATCTCATTGACATGAATATATTTCTCCCCATCATCGCTCATAACGAGATCCTCAAGAATTTCATCATTCACGATTGATTGAACAATTTGAGGCGCATCCTCCTCTTTCAAATTCTTATAAAAGATCTCTTCTGGAAAAATGATTACATTGGGCTCGGCGGCACAAAAACCGTGACAACCCGTCACTTTAATCGCCATGAGATCCTCATACCCCTTAATAGCCTGTTGGAATCGCTCTACCAGTGCGGTGGACCCTCGAGCAGCTCCACACGTGCCTGCAGATATGGAAATGATTCGCTTTTTACTTTCTCGCTTTTTTTTAAGTTGTTTACGGAGTTCGTCGAGCTGCTCACGCGAACTTATTCGGGGCATGGGATTATTCCTTTAAATCTCTTAGGAGGGTTACTGCTTTTTGGGCAGACATCTCGCCATAATACTTCCCATCGACCACCAACGTCGGACCTATAGCGCAACAGCCGAGGCAATTAACCGTTTCTAATGTGAATTTATTATCTTTCGTCGTTTCTCCATATTTGATATTCAATTCCCGCGCTAGGGTCTCTGCTATTTTCGTTCCTCCTCGCACATAACAAGCCGTCCCTAAGCACACCGTAATTTGATGTTCGCCCTTAGGGGTAAGGCTGAATGATTGATAAAAGGTAGCCACACTATATACATTGATCAGTGGCAATTTCAATTTCTCTGCAACTTTCCGAAGTGCGTTTTCAGGAAGATAATTATAATAATCTTGTACATCTCGGAGAATAGATAATAGATATTCCCCATTTTCTTCAATGCTTTTATCAATGAGGGCATCCTCGAAAAGAGGTTTGGGTTCCTTTGTAAGGGCTTTCTTCTCGACTATTTTCGTGACCACATTCTTCAAAATCCTAACACCCTTAGTTTCTAGACGTGTCTAGATTTTCGTAAAAATCGTTGTAAACCCTCCTTCCTAGTCATAATATTATTTGATCGTATATTGAAAAGGATTATTTACATACTAAAAATTGTTATTTTGCTTGAATTCTTCATACTAAAAATTGTTATTTTGCTAAATTTTTTTAAAAAAAATACCTTTTTTATCGCTTTTAGAATTAAAAAGCCAATTCTTTGAATATCATGTCACACTCTACGAATTTTATATACTTTTTTTCAACTTTTTTATGATAATTTTTACATGAAATTACCTTTTTCATCGCCCTCAAATTGCACTATACGATTTTTTCCCCTTTTTTTCGCCTAATTTGGCACTAATTTAAATGAATCTTCCCTTTTCTATCATCCTTATTTAAGTTATTTTAGAAACCCAGATAACGATTAAACATTTACAACGGTATTATTGGCTTGAAGAACGAGTTAATTAAGAACTTAAAACCACAATGAATGCCTTTGAAGATTCTGAAGTCTCCACTGGAAATCTCCCTTAACTAATTTTTTTGAGTAATCCCTCTACGACAATAAAGAAGTAGTTTTTATAGGCGGTTTGATGAATTAAACTTTAAGATTTCAAAATTTTCAAATAAATAACGGTGATATTTACCAATGGACGATTATGTACCATTCCCTGAATTACTAGATGGGGAATCTGAAGAGTATTCCTTAGAAACTGAAATACAGGAATTGCTGAGGCAACCATTAGTCGATATTATAGTGGCCTTGATGTTGATTAATGATATTTTCTTATATCTACGCCATGATTTATAATGAAAAAAGGTTAGAGTCGTTGAAGATAGCGTTCTAATTCCCAAGTAGTTACGACGGTTCGGTAAAGATCCCATTCTTTCCACTTAACCTCAAGAAAATTCCGGTATGCGGTGGGAAGGAGCGCCTTTTGCATTAATTCACTTTCTTCGAGTTCTTTGAGTGCTTCGGAAAGAGATTCAGGTAGTGAAATAATACCCCGTTCGCGTCGTTCTTCATAACTTAATTTATAAACGTTTAATTCGGTGGGTTCAGGGGGATCAATTTTTCGCTTAACGCCATCTAATCCCGCATAAAGTAGAACCGCAAATTGAAGATACGGGTTGCCTGCCGGATCTGGGCAACGGATCTCCATGCGGGCGGCATTAGGGCGTTTTCCAAAATCGGGAACGCGAATGAGCGCGGATCTATTTCTATGAGCATAGGCGATATAAACGGGCGCCTCATATCCCGGAACTAATCGTTTATAGGAATTCGGCCAGGAGGCCAGAACTGCCGCCATTTCTCGCCCATGTAATAATTGACCTCCTATGAAATAGAGTGCGATATCAGAGAGGTATCCTGTGGCTTCATTATTGGCATAAAAAGCATTTTCACCTTTTGGGGTCCATAAACTTTGATGAACGTGCATCCCAGAGCCATTGACACCAAAAAAGGGTTTGGGCATGAATGTAGCGAGATAGCCATTGCGTTTTGCCACACTTTTAATTACCATTTTCATTGTTACCGTGCGGTCTGCGGTAACCAGAGCTTCATCGTAACGAAAATCAATTTCATTTTGTCCGACTGCTACTTCATGATGCTCAACTTCAATGTCAATACCTAAATTTTCCGCTGTATCTGCCATTTTCCGCCGTATATCTTCTGAAATTCCGCTTGGATTTAAGTCAAAATAGCCTGAAAAATCCACTGGGGTAGGTACTTTCGAATCATTCTCTTCAAGGATAAAAAATTCTAATTCAGGAGCACATTTATAGATAAACCCTTCACTACGAGCTGTTTTCATGGCACTTTTTAAGATGAAGCGGGGATCGCCTTCATACGGCTTATTATTCGGTAGATAGATGTCACAGATAAAGCGACAGAAGGAGAGTTCTTTCGTTCCCCAAGGGATGACCGCAAATGTAGAAGGATCGGGGATAGCGATCATATCGCCCTCTTCAATGCGTCCCATCCCCGTGATGGAAGACCCGTCAAAATATTGCCCGTTAGCAAGTGCGGTCTCAATATTTTTCGTTGAAACTGAAAAGCTTTTCAAAATTCCATTAATATCTGTGAACATTAAACGTGCATATTTAATATTTTCTTGTTGAATATATTGTATTACGCGATCCACAATCTCTTTTCTACTAGGATCATTTAAATCGACCATAGCCAAAAGCTCCATTATTTTTTCAAGCTATCTTTGAATAATTTTCGATAAGAACCTTTTAAATTTCTCCCTCCTAAAAATAGAGGACGACAAAAATGAGATTAAATAACTAGATCTCTACTGGATTTGAACCAATTTTTTTTTTTCAAAATTCGGGTTCTAATTCACCTTAAAGCGAATCTAAATTTATGCAAAATTTTGCTGGCTTGAAAAATTGATGATAAGGGATTCACTTTTGATTTAGATCAATAATAGGGTTTTTAATAATTACTATTGAATTGGAATAAAAGGTCGTGAAAAAAGTTGAATTATAAAGAAATATAATCTATTAAGCCGTAATTTTAGTTAAAAAGATTTATTTACCCAAAAATTTTGAACTATTTTAATTTTACTCGAAAAAGCATTTATGTATAATGCTATAACTTAATTTAAATGAACAAAGGCAAAAATATAAGTGTAATTTTTTAATTTCTAGCATTTTTCAAAAGTTTCTGTAATCAGCGGAGACCTCATTTTAAAGTGCATTCCATTTTGTTATTAAAGGAGAGGGAGAAAATATAAGCTTTGATGATTAAAAATTAGGAAGAGGCGGAAAATAATATTTTATTAGATTAAAACACTTTTATGGGAAAAATATTTTTTTTAGTGATCACCTC
>CAYGYC010000127.1:0-11721 GCA_964353755.1 uncultured archaeon
GTGGTAAAAATATTTGCATAAAATGTTATAAAAGTATTCCATACAATCTAGAAACTTTAGATCCAGGTAAAATTCTTTGTATCCAATGCCATTGGCCATTCTATAGAATTAGAATGATTTTGATCATTGCTTTTTTAGTCTCTTTCCCTTTGAGTCTCTCTATACCACTAATTTATTTTGGTATTCTATCAATCCGCTCCTATCTCCTATACTTCGCTCCGTTCTACCTTCTTTTAATAGGATTACCGCTTTACGTTTTAGTGAAGAATAGATTGAAATATATTCGATGGAAAAATGAATTGGGTTTGATATGATGTCGAAATGTCTATCCAACTTAAATAAATAAGGTTCAAATATTTTCAATTTCGATTAACGTATCAGGATGAATAATAGTTAAATCAGTAAGATCCTTAATATTTTTGGCAGTCTTCAATATAATTTCATCTGTTGTGACAAAATAATCAATTTTTATGTCTTGTATATCTCGGATATTTAAAGTACATGCAATTTGCAAATTATCTAAAGCCCTCAATGGGAAAAGGGGCGCAATTCGACATGCTCTGGAAAAATCGATCTGAATATTAAAATTCTGATTTTGAACCAGAATTTTTTCATTTCCTAAACAGGCATAAAATCTTATTGATAATTGGTCCATGAAAAATAATGTGATTGATGTTATCTTTTCCGCATGATTTAATGTTTCCCATCCTATAATGGTAGAACTATCGAATTGTAAATTATCAAATTGTCTTGAAATAACTGAATATATTTCAACTATTGTTATTACAGATCCGATCCGTTCTAAATTTTTAGCACCCATAATTTTTTCTGCCGAATTATGAAAAATATCATCCTTTTTTAAGAATGAAATGATAATGCTAGTATCTAAATATATCATTTTCATCTTGCGCGACCTTCACCTACCAAATCCGTAGCAGATTTCACTGATTTCAAATCAATTCTAAAATTTTTTAGTTTTTTCATGTTTTGAATAACTTTATTGACTTTTTCTTCATCAATTTGGGTATTTTGAATAAAATAATTCTCCTTTGTTAGTTTCTCTTCTAAAATTTCTCGAATTGCTGTGCTTCTATTGGAATATCGCCCGATTTTTACTAGATAATCAATTTTCTCGACTAAATCTTTTCTCAATTTAATCGGTAGTGTGGGATTTTCCATAATATAATAATATTTATACATATATAAAAATTTATACATAAAAAAAAATAGATGCCTTTTTTTATTAATGAAAGATTATAATTATGGAGATATTTTTATGGAACATAAAGAAGGAATGTTTCCAGGCATAGACGGCGTGGAATTATATTATCAAGCTTGGTTTCCTAAAAAACCGAAAGGCGTGGTCCAAATTGTTCATGGGTTTGGGGAACATTCAGGGCGTTATTTAAATATCGTAAATAAATTAGTTCCATTCGACTATGCAATTTATGCCAATGATCACCGGGGTCATGGAAAATCGGGTGGGATTCGGACCTATGTGGATTCCTTTGACCAATTTGTAGAAGATGCGAAGATCTTTTACGATATTATTAGAAAGCAGCATCCAGATTTACCGATATTCATGCTGGGCCATTCGATGGGCTCCTTCATTGCGACCCATTTTGTAAAAAAATATGAAACTCTTCTAAGAGGATTGATACTTTCAGGGACAGGGAGCTTTCCGAGTGGAATATTAATGAACGCCCTCTTGAAACCCGTCCAGAGACTGATGAGATTCGTTTCCAAGTTTCTCCCTCCGGTTCGAATACGGCTTCCGATTGCCACTTCGCTGTCCAATGATCCAGAACTCGTGAAAGCCTATAAGAACGATCCCCTTGTAATTAAAACAATAACTCCGCAATTAGCCCTGGAAATGATTTATCCCATACTCGATATCAAAAATTTCATCAGCACATTTCGGCTTCCGCTCTTAATCCAATGTGGCTCAAAAGATCTGATTGTCACAGGATTACCCATTTTAAGATCCGCTTTAAAGATGGAAGATCAAACCGTTATTGTGTATAAGGGGCTAAAGCACGAGGTTTATAATGAAGTGGAAAAAGAAAGAGAAATAGTTCTAAACGATCTCACTAATTGGCTCAATAAACATTTATAAATAGATTTTAAGATCAAAACATGTTTTGGGGATATATAATGTCAAAAAAGGAACATAAAGAACCCGAATCAATGGAAAATGTTACAAAGCGCTCTGAAAAAATGCTTAATTTATTTCAGGCAATGAAAGGAAAGCCATTAAAGGATTTCCCAGTTCCTCCTTTTACAAAGTGGTTAAATGGACGTATTATCGAAGCAAAACGTGGTGATTTGACCTTGGAATTCGATGTGCGTCCGGAAATGGCAAACCCAACCGGCCTGCTCCATGGGGGCATGCAATGTGCGATCTTAGATGAGATAATTGGGATGACCAGTGTCACTTTAGGCTATGAGGGGTTTCTTTTAAGCATCGATATGCACGTGGATTACTTAGGACGCGTAAAAGTTGGTGAAACGATCACTGCGCATGCGTATGTCATTCGGGAAGGGCGGAATATTTTTCACATCATGGCAGAACTTAAAAGTAAAGATGGGACATTAGTAGCCACGGGGGATTCCAATCTATTAAAAACTAGTTACCAAGTTGATTATTCTCAAATAAAATGAGATTTTAATCGATAAATCATTCGTTAATCTTACTTTATTCATTAGTTTGCTAAACTTTTAATTAGCAAGCTAGCAGTTGCAGAATTTGTAGCTAGCGGAATATTGTATAAATTACATAGACGTAAAAATGCTTGAATATCGGGTTCATGCGGATGTTTATTTTGTACGTCCAAGAAGAAGAATACCATTAGGATTTGGTTTTCCACAACCATAGACGCAATTTGAATGTCACCACCCATGGGACCGGGCTTTTTCTTCTCTACTTTCAGTCCTTCCTTCTCAATTAATGATCCGGTAGTCCCGGTAGCTACTAATGGTATAGTTTGGAGAACTTTTTGATGTTCTTTTACAAATTTAACCATTTCTGATTTCATACCATCATGGGCAATGATTGCAATTTTCTTATTTGTTTTCATTTCCATACCTTCCTGCTAGAAACTATTCAATTGATAGGTCAATTTACTAATATCTTTCATTTCAAAAAATATATTATTCGCTTTTTAATGTGTTGAAGAAATCCTTTATCCCTTTTCCTTTTAAACAAGTAGCAAATTTATCAAATTGCGCCAAAGGATTCTCAGAGAGATCGAGGTGGGTGAGTGATTGCAATTCTGTGAACGATTTAGGGAGTGTAGATAAAGAATTCTTTTGTAAGAACAAATTTAAAAGCCGCTTCAAATTAGAGAATGTTTCTGGAAGAGCTTTTAACTGGTTACCCTTCATATACAGGGTCCGCAGGAATTGTAAATTGCCAAAGGACAGTGGGAGAGTTGTTAGCTGATTGTAACTTAAGTATAAAGCGCGGAGTGATTGTAAATTGCCAAAGGCTTCGGGAAGGGCTGTTAACCGATTTTCATTTAAATCTATTATTTGAAGGGATTTTAGCTCACCGAATGATTCCGGGAGGGATCCTAATTGATTTCCATGTAAATGCAGTTCTCGAAGTGAGTTTAATTTGGTAAAAGATTCTGGAAGCGCGGTTAATTGATTTCCATTTAAATGGAGTTCGCGAAGGTATTTTAAATTACCAAAAGATTCTGGAAGAGAAATCAATTGATTATCACTTAATTCTAAAAATTGGAGCGATTTTAAATTACCAAAGGATTCGGGAAGTTTCGTCAGTCCATTTAAGTTTAAATATAAAGATTTGAGTGATTTTAACTGAGTTATGGGCTCAAAAAGAGTTCTTAATTGCATTTCACTCAAATCTAAATTTTGGAGAGATTTTAAGGCGCTAAAGTGCTTTGGAAGGTCCATTAGATGATTACCACTTAAGTTTAGTTCTTGTAGAGATTTCAAATCCCCAAAATGCTCCGGAAGGGTTTTAAAATGATTATGAGTTATACGTAAATATTTGAGGGATTTTAAATTGCCAAAGGATTCTGGGAGAACTTTTAATCGATTATGGCTTAAATTCAGTCTTCTAAGGGCTCGTAAATTGCCAAAGGACATCGGAATAGTCATCAAATTATTATTATGCAATTCCAATTTTTGAAGGAATTTTAAATTGCCAAATGATTCGGGTAACGTATTTAATTGATTATAACTTAAGTCCAATTTTTGAAGAACTTTTAGGTTACCAAAAAGTACTGGAAGATCTGTTAATTTGTTATGACCTACATCCAACTCGTGAAGGGACTTCAAATTCCCAAAGTGCGCTGGAAGATCTGTTAATTGATTATGGTATAAATCTAACTTTTGGAGCGGGTTTAAATTATCAAAGTGTTCTGGAAGGTTCCTTAGCTGATTATGGGCTAGACGTAAATCTTGAAGAGAATTCAAATTACCAAAACTTTCTGGTAGATTTTCTAGTTGATTTCCTGCTAATGAAAGAAATTTAAGCGATTTTAAGTTACTAAATTGCCCCGGAAGAGCAGTTAGTCGATTTCCATATAAAAATAGTTCTTTAAGTGATTTTAAATCACCAATTGAAGAGGGAAGATTAGACAACCCATTTCTATCTAGATATAATCGTTGGAGCGATTTTAAGTCGTGAATCGATTCCGGAATTGTGCTTAATCCATTTAAACTTAAATTTAAATCTTGGAGTGAATTAAATTGGATTATTTTTGGTAAAAATACTTCTAAATTACAATTAGGCAGTGCTAATCCAATGATAATATTGCCTTTAAATTTAATTCCAAAAGAATCCCACTTAATGGTATTAACAATGGGTATATCTTTATGTATTAGTTGTTTAAATTCATTTAATATTTCCATTTGTTTAACTTTTGGTATGTTATTGCGCCTCTAATTCATCGTTGAATACCCTAATAATTCAAAAATAAAGAAAGGTGAATTTAAAAATTTGCTTTCTATTCTTTGAATTGCGGGATAACTTCTTCACTTAAGATACGCGCAACATCAAAATAGGTATAGGGCGCATTTTTGCTCGATGCCCCATTCACGATCTCGAAGATGAAATACTGGGCTCCGGCTTGAATATATTTTTGAATTTTATGAATAATTTCTTCTGGTGTCCCGACTGACGCATTTTCGCGAATAAGATTGTTGGGGATCTGATCATTTATCACAGAGAGTTTGTTGACATTAAATCGCCCCACATCTTCGCGATCATACTTCAGTAAACTCATTTCATCACACTTATAACCCGTCGCATCACAGTAGAGTTGATCAAATTCGTCTTTCCAAAAGCCTAATTCCTTGATCAGGGTCGGTTGGAGCATTAAACTCAACTTATTCATCTGGATTTGCTCAGCGAGTACCTCTTCATCCTTATGAATAAAAACACGCTGGAACGCTGCAAAAGTAAATTTATCTAAATCACGGCCCTGTGCTTTCATAATTTCGGTGATTTCTTTTTTACCGCTTTCGTATACATTGATGAAATGACTAATCGGCATCCAGCCATCAGCGACCTCACCAGTCACTTTACGACTATAAGAACCATTCCCTGCCACCCACACTGGAATCTCAGAAATGGGTTTCGGCAGAAGTACCGCCTTATCGGTCTGGTAATATTTTCCTTTATACGTCACCCGTTTGCCTTTCGTCCAAAACAATTTCATAAGCTCAATAGTCTCTTTCATTTTGCTGACTGCATGATCGTGCGGAATATTATACGCCTTCAGATTCATTCCTTCGCCAGCACCTATGCCTAAAATAAAGTTTCCGCCCGTGATATGATTGATCGTCGTTGCCATTTGGGCTAAGGCTGCGGGGTGTAGTCGATGCGGATCTGTAACACTTGACCCCAGCATTTTTCCCGGGGCTAGTTCGGCAAAGGATCCGAACATCGGCCAGAGGCTCAGGAAATCATCAATTGCGCCACCAGGAATACCGCTTAAATGATCGGGTAACCAAATCGAATTCCAATTTTCTTTATTGGCAGTGGCTACTTTTTTCCGTAAAAAATCATACGAATGAGAATAAAATAACTCAATTCCAAATTTGACCAATCTTTTTCACCATCGAATTTTTCCATGTTTCAAATTACGGTGTAATTTTCCACAAAAAAGCCAGTATTTTTTCCATTAATTCACGAATTCACATGATACTTTTAACTTTAACCTTTAAGGATTACTTTTTGAACTTAACTTTTAATGTAGTTTTGAATTAACAGGAATATAAATAGCAAATTCGCGATTTTTATTTACAGCTGAACACAATTGATCATTTTAATTGGAATTAAAACAAAATTTAGAGCCTTATAGGAACGTTATTTTTTTGCAAAGTTTTTTTCAATGATGGTATTTCAATCTCGCGATAATGGAAAATCGATGCGGCGAGTGCGGCGGAACAATTGGTCATCAAAAAGACATCTATGATGTGTTGGATAGTTCCAGCACCTCCAGAGGCAATAATGGGAATATTCGTTTTCTGCACGATCTCTTTGGTGAATGGAAGGTCATAACCATCTTTAGTGCCATCATAATCCATCGAAGTCAGCATAATCTCCCCAGCTCCGAGCTTTTCTATTTTTTGCGCCCACTGAACCGCATCAAGTCCCGTAGGTTTTCGTCCGCCATACGTATAAACCTCCCACCAGCAGAGTCCTTGGGGTGTGTCGATTACAATATAGTCTTTTCGGGGGGCTTTTTTATCGACATAAACGCGTTTCGCGTCTATAGCCGAAACGATGCATTGACTTCCAAAACTCTGAGCCGCGTTCTGAATTAATTTGGGATTTTCTACCGCAGCTGTATTAATGCTTATCTTATCCGCCCCAGCTTTTAGGATGGATTGAATATCCTTAAGCGTCCGAATGCCTCCTCCGACGGTGAAAGGAATAAAAAGTTGATCGGAGGTTCGTTTGACTACTTCAATGAGGATATCGCGTTTCTCATGGGATGCTGTAATATCCAAAAAAATGATTTCATCCGCACCCTGCGCCTCATACAAGACGGCCAATTCAGGTGGATCACCCGCATCTTGAATATTGACGAATCGGACCCCTTTCACTACTCTTCCATCTGTCATATCTAAGCAGGGAATAATTCGTTTTGCGAGCATCTAGATCTCTCTATTTCTTAATAAAATTAATAAAATTCTCCAAGATTTTCAATCCGATAGTACTACTCTTTTCGGGATGAAATTGAGTTGCAAATATATGATTTTGTGCAACTATGGAGGCGAACTCAATGCCGTATTCTGTTGAAGCAACGCTTATTTCTGGATTTTCTGGAATTGGATAGAAGGAGTGCACAAAATATACATAACTATTATCTTTTATACCTTCGATTAGTGGATTCTCCGATTTTTGAATTTTTAGTTGATTCCATCCCATATGGGGCGTTATCACTGTTTCAGGAAATTTTATAATACGCCCTTTCAAAATACCCAACCCTTTATGGAGCCCAAATTCGGTACTTTCTTCGAACAGAAGCTGCAGTCCCAAACATACGCCCAGGAAAGGTTTTCCAGTAGCGATTTGCTCGAGAATGGTAGGTTGCAAGGGAGCAAGATTTTTCATTGCAATGCCAAAAGCACCTACACCGGGAATTACTAGCCCATCCGATTCAATCAATAACTGAGGATCTTTAGTTATGTGAACCTCTGCTCCCACTTTCTTCAAACCAGTGCTTATACTCTTCAAATTTCCCATGTTATAATCTATAATTGCTAATTTTACCATAAAGGCTCATCGTATTTTTTAGATATTATTTTGATTCATTTAATCCAGTCCAGAATGTGAAGGGTAACTTATCTAAATATTCATTTAATGGAATGATGGTGAATTCTCTTCTCTTTGCCTTTTCAAGAGCAATTACAAGTGCTTTAGCCAATTCTAGGTTCGTAATTACGGGAATATTCACTTCAACGGCATGTCTGCGGATCGCATACTCATCCTCAAGTATATCAAGCATTTTTTCAAGGGTCTGAGTGGCAGGAATGTTAATAATCAAGTCAATTTTTCGGTCAAAAAGGTAATCAAGAATGTTAGGTTTTCGGGTCGGTTCTTTAATTTTGTATAAAACGGTTACGGGAATCATATTCTTGGTAAATATTTCCGCCGTATGTTCTGTTGCAAAGATTTTGTATCCTAATTTATGCAATTTTTTACCGATGGGTACGAGGGTTTCTTTAAGTTTTGCCCCGCCTCCCACACTGATTAAGACATTTCCACCATTTAAGGGAACTTCAAATTCAGCGGCTAAAAGACCTTTTAAGAATGCCTCATAAAAATCTTCTCCCATGCATGCTACTTCGCCAGTACTAACCATTTCTACTCCTAAAATGGGATCAGCTCCTTGGAGCCGCATAAAGGAGAATTGCGGGATTTTAGTACTGCAATAGGTAATTTCGGGCGTTTCCAAAATGCCCAATTCGCGCAGTTTCTTTCCCAACATGACAGAAGCCGCTATTTCTATTAAATTAATGCCGCGAGTCTTTGATACATAAGGCATTGACCGACTTGAGCGCAAATTGCATTCGATGACATACACATTATTCTCTTTGACAATATATTGCACATTGAAAGGTCCCCGTATTTGCAATGCTCGAGCAATTTCTCCGGTATAAAAGTTGATATTAGCAATGACGGTGGAATCGAGGGTGAGCGGAGGAATAGACATGGAAGCGTCGCCACTATGGATCCCCGCGTTTTCCACATGCTCTATCACTGCTCCAATCAATACATCTTCGCCATCTGCAACCGCGTCTACTTCCACTTCCCTCGCATTTTCGATATATTTTGAAATGACCACAGGATAGTCTTGAGAGAGATTGGTAGCAAATTTAAGGTAATCGCTTAATTGTTGATCAGAATAGGCGACCCGCATTGCAGCACCACTTAATACATAGCTCGGACGGACTAATACGGGATATCCAACCGAGCTAGCAAACTTTTCTGCCTCTGTTAATGTACTTAAAGCATCCCATGGTGGCTGTTTAATAGTCAGCTGATCTAATATACTGCTGAATTTTGCCCGATCCTCTGCCTTATCGATATTTTTCCCTAGAGTCCCGAGGATATTAATCTGGCGCGTTTTATAATGCTCGCGGGCTAACGCCAATTTTGGCGCTAAATTATTAGGAGTTTGTCCTCCCACTGAAACCACAATTCCATAGGGATTTTCTTTCTCATAAACATCTAGTACCCGTTCCAAGGACATCTCCTCGAAATACAGTTTATCACTGATATCATAATCGGTGCTCACTGTTTCCGGATTGCAATTAAACATAATTACCTCATTAACTCCTAACTTCTTTAAAGCCCATACTAGATTAACGGATCCCCAGTCAAATTCCACACTGCTTCCAATGCGATAGGTTCCCGAGCCCAGTACTATAATTTTCTTGCCCGTTTCAGCAAGACCTTTACCTTTACCATTCTCCGTAAAAGCCAAATCATCCGTTTTTCCACCGTAGGTGGCATACAGATAATTGGTTTGAGCAGGCCATTCCGCCGCTAATGTATCAATTTGCTTTATAGAGGGTGTAATGCCAAAGCGTTTCCGGATACGACGAATGCTTAAATCTTCCCGTTTCAGGCATTTGGCAATTTGCTGATCGGAGAAGCCATATTTTTTAGCTTCCGCAATTAAGTGGATTAGTTTTTTCTCATCGGTTAGGAGGTTAAATTCCTTTAAGCGCTTCTCGATTTCGATTACGTGGAACATCTTATAGAGAAACCAACGGTCAAAACCGGTCAATTGGAATATTTCATCGATGGATATGCCCTGTTTGAGAGCTTTGATAACTTTAAAGAATCGCTCATCGGTAGGTTCGGCTAATTCCTGTTTTAACTGCTCTATTGGTTCTTCAATATCGTCGCCGGAATTCCCGACCAAACCAACCTTCCCAATTTCGAGCATCCGAATGGCTTTTTGGAAAGCCTCTTCAAAATTGCGACCAATGCCCATGACTTCTCCTACGGATTTCATTTGGGTGCCAATCCGCCGGCTCACTTCTCCGCGAAATTTAGTGGTATCCCAGCGCGGAATTTTCACGACTAAATAGTCTAAGGCAGGTTCAAAACAGGCGGTGGTTACATGCGTAACTTTGTTAATCAGTTCCGGAAGAGAGTAGCCCAGGGCCAGCTTAGCGGCTATATAGGCGAGTGGATACCCAGTTGCTTTGGATGCCAAAGCACTAGACCTGGATAACCGCGGATTGACCTCGATCGCCCGAAAATCCTCTGAGTATTGATTTAAGGCGTATTGGATGTTACATTCACCCACTATCCCGATTTGGCGAATTACACGGATAGAAACATCGCGAAGGAGATGATACTCAGAATTGGTTAGTGTTTGGGAAGGTGCCACTACAATAGAATCACCTGTATGGACAGAAACGGGGTCCACGTTCTCCATATTACAAACTGTGATACAATTATTCTGATGATCTCTCACTACCTCATATTCAATTTCTTTCCAATTCGGAACTTGTAAGAATTCTTCTATGAGAATCTGCCTAATCATACTTTGTGCTAGTCCAACTTTCGCTATACTAAGAAGTTCTTGATCATTATAAGCGACTCCTGAGCCCTTACCCCCCAGTGTATAAGCGACCCGGATAATGAGGGGATATCCAATTTCATGAGCAATTTCCAGTGCTTGCTCTTCAGTAGTAGCACTTTTGCTATTTGCTACCATGACACCTGCTTTTAGCATCTCTTGACGAAATAATTCCCGGTCTTCTGTAACTTGAATCGCTTTAATAGAGGGTCCTAAAACTTTCACATTATATTTGTCAAAAACACCCCGTTCAGCTAATTCGACCCCGCAATTGAGTGAAGTCTGCCCCCCAAAACCAAGCATGATAGAATCGGGATGCTCTTTGGCAATAACTTTCTCAACAAAGTCAGGTAGAATTGGTAGCAAATAGACTTTTCCTGCAAGCTGGGGATCTGTTTGAATCGTTGCAATATTCGGGTTGACTAAAACCGTATCAATCCCTTCTTCTCGGATGGCTTTAAGGCATTGACTTCCGGAATAATCAAATTCCCCTGCTTGTCCAATCCGAATCGCTCCGGAGCCCAGTACCAAGACCTTCTTTACCCATTCAAACCTGCCCATTTCTATCTCTCCTTCGTTTCTAACATGTGAATAAAATAATCAAACAAAAATTGTGCATCCACTGGGCCAGGATAATGCTCGGGATGAAATTGCACCGAGAAAGCCTTCTTTTTGGTGTGTTTCACGCCCTCGACGGTCTTGTCATTAGCATTGATAAACCACAATTTCAAATCCGTTTGCTTTAAAGAGTCGACATCAACAGCGAATCCATGATTTTGAGTAGTGATGTAGCACCTTCCTATATCCATTTCAACATCCATGCACGGCTGGTTCTGGGAACGATGCCCATATTTCAGTTTATAGGTATCTGCCCCCATAGCAAGCGAGAAAATTTGGTTTCCATAACAAATGCCCATTAAAGGTAAATTTTCCTCTACTAATTCACGAGTTGTTTCAATCGTGATTCTCAAACTCGGGTGTTTGGGGTCGCCAGGTCCATTGGTAATAAAAAATCCATCGGGTTTATGCTCTAAAATTTCCTTAGCCGAAAAATCATAAGGCACCCGAATTACCGTTAATTTTCGCCCTAAAAGATTGCGAATAATGTTTAATTTAGCACCCACATCAATGACCACAACTT
>CAYGYC010000128.1:0-11720 GCA_964353755.1 uncultured archaeon
CATGGGGGGATTACGGTTGGGGGTGGTTCATGGGGGTATTGGCATGTTTGTGGCGCAATTAGATTTGTTCTTTGTGTTTATTAATTTAGGGGCGACAATCATTCTGCTCAAATTGAGAGGGACGAGCAGAGGTAAAAGCTATTACGGTGTAATGATCCTTGGACTGGTCATTTCGGGAATTTTTATGGCGCCGCTCTGTATGACCCCCTATTCGGTTACTTCAGCTAATCAGAGTTTTACCGATGCGTTCGGTTCGAATTGGCCCGCTTCCATTCCTGCCGATGTTGAAAATCAGTATTTTCTCCACACCCCGTTCTCGGTGCCGGAATACTTTTTAGGCATGCCCACCGCGAATTGGCGCGTCATTCAAGACGTGCAATTTTATGATGCGGAAGGGATCCGCCTGTATTTTGACGTCTACATGCCAGAACATCCCTCCGCCGAGTTGCCCGGTAAAAATTCGACGATTATCCGGATCCATGGTGGTGGCTGGGTTATGGGCGATAAGGGCTTGGCAAATATGATGCAAATGAATAAGTATTTCGCATCACAGGGTTACATTGTCTTTGATATCCAATATGGATTGTCCAACTCATCAGGTACTCCAGTAATTTTACCAACCCCAAGCTACGTTCTCGGTAATTTTTCTGTAAATGATATGGCACGGCATATAGGTAACTTTACGCAGTACTTAGAAAGCCATGCCGATCTCTATGGTGCCAATTTGAGCTCTGTGTTCATAAGCGGCGGCTCAGCCGGAGGACATCTCACTTGCCTTACGGCATTAGCCATAGCAAGCGGAAATTACACTGACATTTTTGGTACTCAATTAAAAATCAAAGGGTATATTCCCTACTATCCTGCTAATGGGCATTCCGATCAGTTAGGCGTACCAGGAAGCCCGGAGTTTGTGTCTCCCGACGATTACCTCATCAATGAAACCAGCCCTCCCTGCCTTATCTTTCAGGGAACCCAAGATGGGCTCGTCCATCCAAGCATTTCCCAACATTTGAAAGATAATTATGAAGCCGCTAACAATCCTTATTGCGCCTTGATTCTGCTCCCTCTCTCTGGACATGCCGGGGATCTCTATTTCACAGGGTATTACAACCAAGTCTTTCTCTATTACATGGAACGATTCCTGTACCTCTGCGTAAATAATTACTTCTAAAAGTAACGAGTGATTTAGTGTGGCAAATAGATCCCTGCCTCATCTTCCAAGGGACCCAAGACGGGCTAGTAAGGCTCTATATCCCGATTCGGGATTTGGGGCGCGCCTAACATCGGTCACGATTATAGATTATAATCGTGAAATAACTTTACAATTTTGTTTTTTTTCATTATTTCGTAAATTTTGAAAAAAGACATGTAAGTCATAATTTGCTTTTTTTGCTAGTTCTTCACCTGCCTTACGAACGTCTTGAACAATTGGGTCTTTCCACATAATCTACATCTCCATTAATTCTTCTGGTGTACAGATAATTGGTGTATGAACACCAAGAGTTTCATTTAATTTCATTAATTTTTTAATTATTTCACCATTAGCAAGATGAGTGCAATTCCAAGTTACAAGATAATCAATGTTATGTACTGAAGCGACAGCTATATGTGCGGCATCACGAAAGGATTTCTCTGGAATTTCTAATTTTTCCATATATATCTTTGCTATCTGTTCAACTTTTTCATTTAATTCTAAATTGGGAAACTTCTTTAATTCTTCCAACCTCTTTTTAGCAATTTCAGGATCACCAAGACTAGCCTCTTCAATCACAACCTGAGAAATGAAAACATTATATCGCTTTATAGCTAAGGCCCACCATTGCCGTGTAATTTCTTGATGTGCAAGTACTATAATATCGCGGCTAGGTTTAGAAGTATAATAACTAACAACTGTGGTTTCAATATATATTGATTCCTTCACTAATAATACCTTTTTATATAATTTTTCAATTGAATTTTATGCAATGTCGAAATATAATAAATTCATTCTTGTATTTAGTTCTTCTGAAAATCATTTTTTTAGATGTTTTTAGATTTTTTTAGAGAAACTGGAAAAACCTTCGAAGATTTTATTACCAATTTTCTTACCCACCTCGACACAACTAATGAAGTAAGTAATGACCGGTATGATGACAATGCCTTATGGTTTCTTGGTCAATATGTAAAATAGGTAAAACATGTAAAAAGTGACCTTGTACCTACAGGGTGGTGGCATCGAGACTTTGGGCGGGCTCGCCTAGATGCGCATCGTCCAGGCAATCGGCGTTGCACTAGGAGTTGGGGTGGGACCTCCACGGTGAGACTGCTCAAACCTTAATCTTCATCTTCAGATCTTTCGCTACTCCATGGAACGATTCCTTTACCTCCACGCAAAAAAATATTTCTGACTATAGCTTGCAACGTGCCCTTACCATTTTCAAGATAAAAAACCCGGGCAAAATTCCGAAGGTAAATTATTAATTCTGATTTATTAGTGGGTTTTTCGGACCATCCTAACTCCTTTTATTACTTTTTACTTTTCTTGCAATAAAAGAGAGAGAGTGAATAAAATGATCTTCATAATCTGAAGATTAAAACCTCATAAATTACAATTCTTCTTATCATTCATTTGTTGTAATTTTGTCTATAGAAGATTTTAAATTTAGATTCTTTTATCGTTAATTAGAAATTCATTAAAAAGAAGTTTTATTGAAATGAAATGAAAGATGTGATAAAATATGACGGAAAG
This sequence comes from uncultured archaeon, assembly GCA_964353755.1. GTDB lineage: Archaea > Asgardarchaeota > Lokiarchaeia > Helarchaeales > HEL-GB-A > CAYGYC01. Next base: position 2,729 of record CAYGYC010000128.1, read on the forward strand.
TGCAAAAGTAAAGGTTGATAGTTTGCAGACGGACACGGTAAAAGCAAAAAATCTCGAAATTCAAATTGGAAAATTGCCTCAAGAAGAGTGGACAGAAGAACCACAAGGGCCCTCCCCTATGCCAGACATAAAGGATTTGCGGGAATGGGATATGCGACTTTTGAAGAGATACCCGCCCTTCTATACGCCTTTCTGTGATATGTGTTGTCTATGCACCTATGGAAAGTGTGATCTCACCGGTAACGCTCGCGGTGCGTGTGGGATAGATTTAACAGCCCAGCAGGCACGAATCGTAATGATTGCCTGTGCTATTGGCTGTGCCTGTCATGCGGCTCATGCCAGGCATTTGGTTAGTCATCTCATTGAGAAGTTTGGATCAAGGACCCCTCTAGAAGCTCCTGATATCGCCGTAGAAGCACCGCTAACGCGGTTGATTTGCGGAATAAAGCCTAAAACTATCCGGGATTTAGAATTAGTATTGGATTATGTCGAGCGGCAAGTAACGACGGTACTTGCGGTGGCTCATACGGGACAGGAAGGATCGGCACTCGATTTCGAATCCAAAGCACTTCATATTGGAATGTGCGACCTTTTGGGTATGGAAGTCGGGGACATTGCGCAAATTGCCGCCTGGAATTTTCCCAAGGGAGATCCTGAGGCGCCGTTAGTGGAAATCGGGTTAGGATCCATTGACCGAGAGAAGCCAGTGATTCTCATGGTGGGTCACAACGTGGCATCCGGCGTAGAAGTTACGAATTACATGCGCAAGAGCGGTACCTACGGGAAATTAGAGGTATGTGCCATCTGTTGTACGGCGCTCGACCAGACCCGGTATGATTCGGGTGGCGCTTCGAAGATTGTGGGTTCGATAGGCTCGCAATTGCGGTTTATCCGGTCGGGGATCCCCGATGTGGTTATGGTGGATGAGCAATGTGTGCGGTGTGATTCTATTGAAGAAGCCAAAAAGATTCAGGCACCCTTTATAGCCACCAATGAAAAAATCTGTCAGGGATTAAAGGAACGAACCAAAGATCCGATAGATCAAATTGTAGATGATCTGGTGAGCGGGAAAGAGCCAGCTGCCTTGATTTTAGATGCAGATAAAGCAGGGGAAGTCGCGGTGCGTGTCGCGATGGCGGTTGCCCCGAAACGGAAGAAACTGAAAAATCTGATGGATTATTCAGAATTACAGAAAATTGCTCAGACATGCAAGCAATGTGATGTCTGTGAGCGAAATTGTCCGAATAACCTGCCGATTCCGAAAGCCATGGCGCTAGCGGCGCAAGGCAATTTCAGCATGCTAGTTGATTTCTGGGACTTGTGTGTAGGTTGTGGTCGGTGTGGTCAAAATTGCCCGAATGAACTCGATCCGCTTTCTATAATTGCCACCGCGGGAGAGAACCTCTTTAAAGAAGACAAGTACAAGATCCGCAGTGGGCGAGGACAAATTCGAGATACCGAAATCCGCAATGTCGGCGCACCTATAGTGCTTGGAGAGATTCCGGGGATCATTGCCATCGTGGGCTGCGCGAATTATCCAAATGGACCGAAAGAAGTAGCGAAAATCGCTGAAGAATTCCTGAAGAGACGCTATATCGTGACCGTATCGGGATGTTCAGCAATGGATATCGCCCGTGTAAAAGATGACGAAGGGAAAACATTGTATGAAAAGTATCCCGGCGAATTTGATGCCGGTGGCTTGGTCAATGTCGGATCATGCGTTTCCAACAGCCATATTGTGGGTGCGGCGGTAAAAGTGGCAAGCATTTTTGCGCGGCGTAATCTGCGCGGGAATTTTGAAGAAATTGCCGATTATATCTTGAATCGGGTAGGTGCTTGCGGTATTGCCTGGGGCGCCTATAGCCAAAAAGCCGCTTCCATTGCCACAGGCTGCAATCGCTTTGGGATTCCAGTGATTATCGGCCCTCACGGCGCAAAATATCGACGCCAATACTTAGGACGCAGTGATATTGATGAGAATTGGAAGGTGATTGATGCCCGATCAGGTACTGAAATGTATGGAGCGCCTGCTCCAGAGCATCTGATCTATGCCGGAGAAACGGTTGAGGAATGTATCGTAGAAGCAGCAAAATTATGCTTGCGACCCAGCGATAATTTCAAAGGACGAGCCGTGAAATTGACCCATTGGATTGATCTTCATAAACGGTATTACGGCTGCATGCCCCCGGATGTCGATAAATATATCCGAATAGAAACCGATATTCCTATCACCTTGAAAGATGAGATTATGCCTATCCTAAAAGAGAAAAAATGGCAACCGCGAGAAATTCCTGATCCAACGCTCTTATCGCGATTGATCAGGAAGAAAAAGGATTAATTGGAGGATGTGATGAATGTCAGTAAAACCTTGGCAAACCACGGCGATAAACCCAAAAATGGGAACTGCAATGAAAGAGCCTGCCCAATTGGCGAAAATTCTGAAAAAAGCCAAACGACCCTTAATTGTGGTTGGAGCCTTAGCTAATAAAATAGATGTCTATGACGGTAAAAAGCTCCTTGATCTCTTAATCGAACTGGGGACTACCATCCCCATTGTCGCGACTTCGAATATCTCTAAAGCTTTCTTGGATAAGGGCTTCAAACCAGCCGCTATTATGACCGTGGCGAACATTACCAACCGCTTATCCGATCCGACCTGGCAAGGCTTAGACGGCAAAGGAAAATACGATGTTGTTGTTTATACGGGCATGACCATTTATTTAGAATTGCAAATGCTCAGCAGACTCAAAAATTATGCCGATTGGTTAAAAACAATAAGTTTAGAACGATTTTTTATTCCTAATGCAACAATGGGATTAGCTAATTTAAAAGAAGAAGAATTTAAAACTGGTATGAAAGATTTTATGCAAGAAATGAAGCAAGAGGCGAAACCTGAGGTTAAACCTGCAGCTAAACCTGCAGCCAAACCTGAGGTTAAACCTGCAGCTAAACCTACAGCTAAACCTGCAGCTAAACCTGAGGTTAAACCTGCAGCTAAAAAAACAAAAAGTTAAGGAGTGAATAAGAAATGCCAAAAGATAAAATGGAAGCAGGAATGTGGGCCGATTTACCCGTCGATGTTGGACTTGTCTATGAAGGCGAGCGAATTCGCAGTAAAGATACCCAAGTTGAATTTGGGGGCCCTAAAATTGTGGAGAAGTTTGAATTGGTCCAAGCGCGAGAGATGAAAGACATTGAAGATGGGAAAATTCTCATTGTAGGTCCGGATATCTCGGCGATGAAGGAAGAGGGCACCTGTCCTCTCGGGATCCTCATCGAAGTAGCCGGGAAACTCGTGGAGAGAGATTTAGAAGCAGTGCTGGAACGGCGGGTTCATGAATTCATCAATTATATTGAAGGGTTTATGCATTTAAATCAACGCTATGATATCTGGCTGCGCTTATCGAAAGGGAGTTTTAAAAAAGGGTTTAATTCATTAAAGTTTGTTGGAATTGTCTTAACGCGGCTCTACAAAACGGAATTCAAGAATATAATTGAGAAGATCCAAGTCACATTCTATACCGATCCAGAGAAAATCAAGCCTTTATATAAAAAGGCTAGGGATATTTATGAGGCACGAGATGCGCGAGCGCGTGGAATGACGGATGAACAGGTTGGAGAGTTCTATGGCTGTACTCTATGTCAAAGCTTTGCGCCCTCCCATGTTTGTACCGTAACACCCAATCGGATTTCCTTGTGCGGGGCAATCAATTTCTTTGATGCCCGTGCGGCGGCTAAAGTTGACCCGAAAGGCCCAAATTTCATCATTGAGAAAGGACAGCTCTTGGATCCAGTGAAAGGGGAATATAGTGGAATTAATGAGATTACGAAGAAGAAGTCGCTGGGTGAAATCCAACGCGTGCATATGTATACCATTCTATCGCCCTACAATCATACGTCGTGTGGATGCTTCGAATCGATCGCCTTTTTCATTCCGGAGGTCGAAGGTATTGGCGTGGTGGATCGGAATTATAAAGGAAACACGGTGAATGGATTACCCTTTAGCACGATGGCAAACAGCACAGGTGGTGGCAAACAGGTTCAAGGCTTTATAGGCATGGCCATCGAGTATTTCCGCTCTCCGAAGTTTTTCCAAGCCGATGGAGGGTGGAAACGCGTCGTTTGGCTCCCTTCGACGGTGAAAGAGAATATCAAGGATGCCATTCCCAAAGACTTGTTTGATAAAATTGCCACGGAGAAAGATATCCAGGACATCGCGGGATTGAAAGCATTCCTGAAGAAAGTGAATCATCCCGTGCAGGAATATTGGGCGCCAGAAGAGAAAGCGGAAGAAGGCGAGGAAGCCATAGAAGCGGTGCCAGCAGAATTACCTATGATGGGGAGTCTTCAGTTGCCAGCACAGGCCTTCGGGATAGCAGCTGGTGCGGGCTGGAAAGTGATTCTCAAAAATGCGAAGATCTACGCCGAAGAAATGATCATCAGACGGATGGAAGAACCAGAAGCGAAGAAAAAGAAGAAATAAACATAATTTTTTTTCTCATTTGAAAAGGAAGGATAGATAGAAATAAGCAATAAATTGAAGGTTGAAGAATTTGGACAAGGACAAAGAAAAAATCGCTGAATTTCAAGACAGATTAAGTAAGTTAATGGCAAATGTGAATGAAATAATTTTCAAAAATATCTCGATCGAATCTGCGGAGCTGGAGATTCAGTTTGGTGGTGGTGGAATTCCCCCACAAGTTGCTCAAATGATGAGACCCATGATGCAAGCCGTCACCCCGGTATTGAAAGAAATTGCCTGGAAACAAGTCGCCTTTGCCAACCCGGCGGAGAGCTATCCGGGACAAATTGCGGAAGTGCTCTTCACGCGATCCGGGAAAGGCGGAAAAACCGTCAAAATCGGCGGCGAGAAAGTCCCCCCGTATTACCGATTTGAGGGCAGTAACCCGAATTATCCCGTGGTAACTGCGGATGTCTTTGATATTCCCGTGAATACGAAAGAGCGAGAAACCTTTTTACGGCTCGCTGAACCCGTGAAAGAGCATCTCCTCAAACCCGATGATGTTACCGAAAACATGGCAGCGTGGGCCAAGAAAAGTGTCGAAGTCTTTGGCGCGGAAATGGTTACCCTGCATTTTATCGGCACCGATCCGACGATCCCTGCAGAACTCGGTGGTAAAAAAACCCCGAAGTGGGCTGCCCAGAATTTAGAAGAAGTTTTACAGGCAGTTAAAGTACCTATTGTGATCGGTGGTTCCGGCAATCATGAAATGGATATCAAGGTCTTTGAAGCCTGCGCACAAGTCGGGGAAGCCGAACGCATGCTTTTAAGCTCGTTAGAACTGGAATCAGTCGAAAAAATCGCCCCGATCGCGAAGAAATACAATCAGAATGTGTTAGCCTGGACAAAACTGGAATTGAATGATCAAAAGAAATTAAATGCGATGCTAGTTGAAATGGGAGTGCCGAAAGACCATATCGTGATTGATCCGACCTGTGCAACGCTGGGGTATGGCTTAGAATATTCGTTCTCCATTTATGAGCGAATGCGCTTAGCGGGGCTCAAAGGAGAAGTGGCGCTTCAGAATCCCATGAGCGGGGGAACTACCAATGCCTGGGGCGCTCGTGAAGCGTTCCTCTCAGATAAGCAGCGGCCGGAATGGGGTCCGCGCGTTTACCGAGGTCCGTTATGGGAAATCATTACGGCGTATGTACTCTCTATGTGTGGACTCAACTTAGCGATGATGTTGCATCCCGGGGCGCAAATGGGGTTCAAATCCATGATTAAAGCATTAACTGCAAAGGAAAAAGGTCCAGCCCTAAATCCATTGGATTGGATCACGATGGAGGTCTAAAGAATGCCGAAATTAAGTCCGTTACAAGTAACTCCCTTGCTTCCGGGTACGAATTGTGGCCAATGTAAGGAAACTACCTGTATGGCGTTTGCCGTAAAATTAATTGACCATATCTACGACGTCACGGATTGTAAGCCCTTCATAACAGAGAAAGCGAAATATGCCAAAAAATATGAAAAACTCAAAGAACTGGTGATGCCGCCCATCCGAGCGGTTCGGGTTGGAACAGGTAATCGGGCTATTTTAATCGGTGGAGAAGAGGTCTTATACCGCCATGAACTGACCTATTATTCGCCCACCGCCATTATGGTTGCAGTACCGGATAACAATGAAGAACTTATCGAAAAAAGGGCGAAGTTGGTGCAAGATTGGAGTATCTATCGGATTGGTACAACGTTAAAACTGCAAGGGCTGGCGATTCGGTCGGTTTCAAATGATCCCGCTATGTTTGCCAAAGCGGTGAAAAAAGCAATAGCCACGGCAGAGATTCCGTTAATCCTGTGTTCCACAAATCCAGCCGTGTTAAAAGCCGGAGCTGAAGCCGCAAAGGGAAAAAACCCGTTGTTATATCCTGCAACAAAGGATAATTGGAAAGAAGTCACTCAAATTGCACTCGCCAACGATTGTGGAGTTGTCGCATTCTCGATGGACCTTAATGAGCTTGCCAGTTTGGCTGTTTCGATGGAACAATCCGGCCTAGAAAAGATTGCGCTAGATCCGGGGTTGATCCCGACAGATGGACACTTAGCCGATTCGCTCGACCGGTTTATGATGATAAGAAAAGCGGCAATAGTGAAAAAGGATAAAAGTATCGGTTGGCCCTTAGTTTCCGTTCTTGCTACTGCATGGATTGGTAAAAATCCGAATATCAGCGAAGGCGAACGAGTTGAAGCGTCTTTCAAAGAGGCAGAACTGGGAACAACTTTCATTGGCCGAGCTAGTAACATGATCATTATTAATTCCGCCGAATCCTGGATGCTCTTAGGATTGCTGATCATCCGCCAAGCCATTTACTCAGATCCTCGGGTACACCCCTCAGTAGATGCAAAGCTCTATGAAATTGGCAAGCCGAAAGAAGATAGCCCTCTATTTGTCACGACCAACTATACCATGACTTTCTTCACCGTCCGGGATGATTTAGAATCCTTGAAACTCGATGCATGGCTATTATTAGTCAATTCGGAAGGGATCTGCGTCGAATCTGCCGTCGCTGGAGGGCAAGTTAAAGCCAATCATGTTGCAGACGCAATTAAGGAATCGGGTGTCGAGAAAAAAGTGAAGCATCGGATTATTATCATTCCCGGGCTGGCGGCACGCCTCTCTGGAGAATTAGAAGGGCTTTCCAAATGGAAAGTGCTCGTGGGTCCTCGGGATTCGTCGGGCATTGGTCCGTTCATGAAAGCCAAATGGGACGGCAAATTAGAGCAGCTTATGAAAGAATGGAAAGAGATGCAAGAGTAAAAGATTCGCTCTTTTTCTTTTTTTATTTTAAACCTAATTTGAAATTCCATTTTTTCGTATTTTTATACTGGTTGCCTTAAGGTATAAATTTAGATATCTAACAATCCTTTGCCCCATTTTTCGGGTTTTGACGCTTTATTGAAGAGTTCATTTAATTCTTTTTCAAAGATTTGGAAAGATTGGATATCTCCAGTAAAAGATTCCAATTCTTTTTTAAATTTATTTATAAAAAGCTCTTGGATTAAATTAACTCGTTTTTTAATTATACTATCGGAGGTATTTAATTTGGCTCGTACGATAAAAATTAAGCTGAAATTCTTAAAGAATAGGAATTTTGACTCCTCGCTTTCCATTTTTTGAATCTGACTGGAGGCCAATTTTGCATGAAAGGATAAAATGGAAGAAAGAAGTCCGCCAAAGAGTTGTTCATCCAGATCAGTACCAGGTTTTATTTGTTTTTTTTCATCGATTGATCGATGAAAGAGGCAAATTCCATTTGTATCAATAATCCAGAATTCTTCGATCACGGCAATTCCCTTTGATATATGCTTTCCTTCATACGACTATTTTATGATTTGATCAACCCTACAAAGAACAATCCTAAGGCAAGGAGAGCTAATCCCTCATAAATTTCTAGAATTTTGTTCCCAAAAAGGGGAATCGTCTCAAAGCCCGTTGCATTTAGAATTCCTGCAATTCCTCCATAGAGGCCCGTGATTGCGAGTGCAAGAAAGGCTAAAAAGAAATATAATGCTAATTTATAACTTGCTAAAAAAATAAATCCAATTATGGCCATAATTTGAAGAATTAAAATGATTTCGGGGCTGGTTAAAATTATCGACATCTTCTATCCATCCGTATTAAACGGGTAATAATGATTATCAGCGATCATTAGATTTTTCTTCTAAAAATCGTAACGGCAACATTTGTCCATTAGTTTAAAAAATAAATTTAATCGCAGATTGTTGCCGGAATTCTATTCGCTACAAAACTTAGAAAATTGACTTTGACTTATTTAAGAAAGTCCTAGCGCAAGAGCGAAAACAGGATTTATTGAAATAACTTGTATTACTGCGATGGGTAAAAAAAGAGGGTGTGGGAAATATATTTCCTATTTTTTTGCGCGATAGCGTAAGAGAGGTTGAATGCCGCCGTAATAGATGCAGAGGGCCGTTGTCATGATCGCAAGGATAATGGAAATGAGAATTCCAATGGACAAGCCGAGAACTTCTGGAAAGTAAGGCATAAATGCAACCAGATATGAAATCCAAATGACAGATATGACAAGTACCAGGGCACCGATAGCGAGTATGACGATCCCAAAAAGGAGGGGGTTATTTTTCGCTATCGGGTTTTCTTTGAATTCGAGATTGCTTAAGATGAAAATGACCCCGGGAAGAATCATTCCGGAGAGGATGATCATAACGAGTTGGAGAATCTGGAAAGAATCGATATCAATGCCGCCCACAGTATATAGGACGAGGGTGAGAATCAAAGTAATAATCGCTATTCCGATTGTTATTAGCGAATATCGCATAGTGAGTTTATATGAATACTTTTCTTCTGAACTCATTTCAGGTTCCTCATTTTTCTATTGATTGATTAATAGTTATGAAGAAGTATTAATTCTAAAAATTAAAAGGTTAGAGTCACTTTTTGTGAGAAAATTTAAATATGAATTTTTTAAATAATGCAACCGGTTATTTTATAAGAAT
>CAYGYC010000129.1:0-11503 GCA_964353755.1 uncultured archaeon
CTGGATTCCTTCCTTTCTTCCTCACATAATTTTATATATACTATAAGATAATAACTACCTAGTACATATAAACTATTCTTATGGCTATATAAAGAATATAGGCTCTATTTTACTTACTAAGAATGATACTATCTCCGCTACAGATTTAAAGAAGAGGGCTCATCATAAAGAGAGGGACTATCTCTGAAGAAGGCGAGGTATATGAAAAACTTTTCTATAAAGCCCATTTTTTTATTTGGTCTTAGGGGATTTATAACACTAATAATCATTTGTAGGTTAATTCAATCCAGTTTTTCCCCTATAAATCCTTCTGAATCTCCAAAAGAGGCTCTTGAAAATGGAAGATTGGATCCGTGATTTTATCCCGAATTTCTTCAGTTGCGCCAGCTGTGGGTCATTATATAAAATTAGGAAATCAGTTCGAAGAAATAGCAATATGGAGATAATCCTATTTTGTCAGAAGGAGGAAAATGAGATTAAAAAAGTAATTTCTTTTCAACTCGCACAGACCTTAGTTGCTCAATTTTGGAGGCCAATGCCATGAGGAATTATCCGGAAGAATTAAGTTGTCATAAATGTAGGGAGAGAACTATCCCTAAAAAACTCGTACTGAAAGGAAAAATATATGTAAATGTGGCTAGGTGTCCATCCTGTCATAATGCCTTCAAATATTCGCTACCGCTTAGTGAGAAATCTCAGTGGGTGCCGTTGATTTGTCAGGATTTTTTTCGATGTTATGTATGTGGAACGTTGAATGAAGAGAAGTGGCAGTTAATACGTACGAGAACCTTGTGTAAAACCGTTACGCAATGCAAAAGGTGTCGTGTGAAATACGCAAAAGTGGTTTCCACGGATTTATGGGGGTCTATATATGAATTCAATATCCAGCAACTGGCTCAAGCAACTCCTGATGAAATGCTAAATCGAATTATGGATGTCATGGAAACATCGCTCACTTCAGAAGTAGAAATTACCGAAAAAGTCCCGATAGTTCCTCCAAAACTTGTTGTAGAGGTACCAACGCCACCAGTTATCGAGGCTCCTCCTCAGAGAGAGACAACATTGCCTTCGGAAGTATTAGAAGCCAGACCGACTCTTTCGAAATCCACCGAAGAAAAAGTATTACCACCCATTGTAAAGGTTACTGCCAAGGAAATAGCAGTGCCCTCTTCGGATTTAATTATAAAGGAAGCAGCACCACCTATTTCAAGGCCAATTATTAAGAAAGTCCCACGAATTATTCCAAAACCTGTGGTTAAAAGAGTATCGCCACCTGTTCAACTTAAATGTACTCGATGTGGGAGTCCCATTGAGAATGGTCAAAAACTGTGTAGGAGTTGTAGAGAAAAACAACAAATAGAATTTTATCAAAGGCTATTTCTTTGTAAGAAGTGTAAATCCAATCAAATAGCAGTGCAAAAAATCAAAGCCAGTGAAATAACCCTATTTCAAATAGATATTAAATGTCCTAATTGCCAAAAAACTGCCTATTATTATTTTCCTCTCCAAGAAATTAACGCTTGGTTTCCTCTTATAGTATCAAGTTTTTTCCGATGCGCTGTTTGTGGAACCTCTTGTAAGATTATTAATTCCACTAGAGGAAAAGAGGGGCTACGGGTTACTTTCTATTGTGAGATAGATTGGATGGAATTTAAGAAAGAAATCCCGATCGCCCTTTTCCAAGCCGTTATGACCCAAATCCAAAAGGGATCATGATTTTTACAGGCGCAATAGAGAGAAAGATTAAATTGTCGATAGAAGTATTTGATTTCACTTATATTTTTTTGAATCATCATATTTTTTAAGAATCAATTTTCTTTATCATATTGATTTAAAATGAGCATAAGTGATCGCCCGTATAAGACGATTTTGAAGCGAAACGTGGATCGCTTGAAAGAGGCGGATGCGCGTGAGACCAATATTATTGCCGCCTGCATTATGGCAGAAGTAATCCGCACGACTTTTGGTCCCTTAGGGATGGATAAGATGATCATTGATCCGGTCGATGAAATTATTATCACAAATGATGGGGCGACCATTGTGAAAAATTTTGATAAACGCCACCCCATGGCGAAGATGCTAGACATGTTAGTCCGCGCGCAGGACGATCAAGCGGGCGATGGAACGAAAACTGTTGTAATCTACGTGGGAGAATTTCTGCGGAAAGCTCTGGAGTTAATGGACAAAGGGATTTCCCCGTCCATTATCATTAGTGGCTATCAAAAGGCCGCCGTATATGCGTGTGAAGCTTTAAAGGAGAATATAATCGAAATAGACCCTTCTGATGAGACCATTTTGAGGAAGGTGGCAAAGAGTTCGATGCTGGGGAAGACAACGGGCGCAGAAGACCTTTTTACCGATATCGCCCTGAAGGCAGTGAACCAAATAAGTGAGGTGGAAGAGGGGAATATTAAAGTGAATCTCAAGAAGATCGCAATCCTTGCAAAGCAGGGAGGAAGTATTTTAGAGAGTGAATTAATCAATGGGATGGCCATTGAGAAGGAAGTTTCTCGAGAGGATATGCCTAAAAAGATAGTGAATGCAAAGATCGCGATAATAGGTCCTAGTATTGAATCCAAGAAAACTAAACTCAATTCCAAAATTTTCCTCGAAGATCCTGCATTAATGAGGCAATTCAAGACCCAAGAGCGCCAAATTGTTCGGGATACGCTTAATAAATTCATACAATTAGGGGTCAATGTCATCCTGAGTCGGCGTGATTTTAGTGAGGAAGCCCAGACTTATTTGAGTTTAAATAATATATTCGCGGCGCAATTTGTGCGAGGGTGGGATTTAGAAAAAATTGCAGATGCCGTAGGTGGGAAACTCATAACCGATTTCGAGGATATTAAACCCGAGTATTTTGGATGTGCCGAAATTGTTGAAGAGGCAAAAATTGGGAGGGAGAGGATCATTTACATTAAAGGGTGTAAGGATCCGAAAGCCTTGTGTATTTTTATCCGAGGTGGTACGGAACACATCGTCTATGAGGCAGAACGCCGTATGAATGATGCCTTATCGGTATTACGAAATGCAATTGAGGATCGAAAAATTTTGGTGGGAGGTGGGGCAGTAGAGATGGAGCTTGCCCAGAAAATTAAAGCGTGGGCGATTAAGTTCAGTGGAAAAGAACAGTTAGCAATGAAAGCGTTCGCAGAAGCATTTGAAGTTATTCCCAGTACTTTAATTGAAAATACGGGGTTAAATTCAATTGATATCATTCCTATCTTGAGGGAAACTCACGTCAAAGAACCGAATGGACCATGGTTTGGATTCGATGCTTTTAGCAAAAAAATCCAAAATATGTATGACTTAGGAATTTTTGATACGTATCGCGTTAAATTACATGCCCTTAAAACCGCCGATGAAATTGCCCGCCAAATTTTGAATATTGATGATGTCATCCATGCAAAGCCTGGTGAATATGAAACCCCAGAAGAAGAAGAAGAAATTTAAGTAGAATTTCTCTTTTCTTTAGTATCCCCATCCTTCATTTCCTTTACATCTTTTTTGTGGCATCTTTTAATTGCTTGGATTTTATTTCTAAAAGCATTTTCAGTGTTTCTTTCTGTTTATCCAAAGTAAGTTTTTCCATAGAGATCAATAATAATTCTTGCTCTCTCTCGCTCATATCGGGAATTTTTCGGAGTTCTGTTTTTAATTCTTCAATAGTCATGTGCACTTCTTTAGGTTTTTCTTCTTCTATTTTTCCTGCAGGTTTTCCCTCTTCTAACTTTTTCGCTTCTGTCTCTTTTTCCTCTTTTACCTTCTCTTCTTCATGTGGTTCTTCTAACTCTTTAGGTTCTTTTTCTTCTGAGACTTTTCTTTTGGTAAGATCTCTTAAAACCGCTTTCTGCTCCATTAACGGTAGTTTTTTCAAATCCATTGTTAGCGAGAATTTTTCCTGTTCAGTTAATTCCGAGATTTTATCGAGTGCAGCTCGGATTTCTGGTACGGTCATTCGTTCTCCCAGAGGTGTTTTCTCTAGTTCTTTTGATTTTTTAGGTTCACCAGGAGGTTTGATACCAATCATTTCAAGTAAAAAGTTCCGGTCAGATTTGGGGATCACCATGGATTCAAGATATTTATCGGCTTCTAAAGGCGATATTGAACGTAGAGTTTCCATTATGCCTTCTGCTTGGAGATATGTGAATTCGATACCCTTAATTTCAGTGAGTGTATTCGCAAAATTGGTTATTTCGGCACGTTCTTTTCCGATCAATTTTGCTAACATTAGTAAGCGGTGCGTAGCCTCGGGTGGTACTTTCATTTCGCTTAACCGGTGTTCGGCATCTTCAATGGATATTGCTTTCAAATTATTCATGATGATTTCAGCTTCCGGTGTAGTGATACGTTTTCGTAGGATTGTAGTGAGTTCGGTGGCAAATAAAACAACTTCAGGGCGTACTAATTTCGGTGGTTTCATATCAAATATTTCCCAAGCTTCCGTAAAGATATTATGGAACATTAATTCCCGGTCTTTAATATCACGGAAGGGAACTTCGACAGTTTGACCTTTCGTTATAACCTTCTTTGCTAACTCGATCGCTTTAACTTCCCGCGGTAATAAATACCATTTTACCCGCCGATATGCAACGACCCCTGCTACCGCCGCTACTCCAATTAGAGCCATGATAAAAAGTGGATGTTCCCAGAAGGGCTTTATAATTGCAGTAAGATAACTTCCATATTCATTATAATTAGTAGAATAAGGAGTAGCATTGATTAGAATAATATATTGATGTCGCATGTTTAGATTATCCGTAGAAATTGTAGCAGTATAATGACCATCTCCTATATCTGTAAAGCTTCCAGTGGCAATTGTCTGGTTACTGAGATCCATTATAGTAAAATTTATTGTTGCATTTTGCTGAGGTTCGAAAAATTCATTCCGATAATAAATTTCAATTTGCTTCGAACCGAATTTCCAGATTTCAAACACTTGAGTTGGAGGATTAATTAAATCAATGAATGTTGGGCCTTTAAGTACTTCAAATGGGAAAAGTAGAATGGCTTCTGCAAAATTGGTTCGATTAGCATGGAGCCTTACTAGATATATATTCACATTAGCGGATGTTTGAAGTTCAAACTCGTAAATTCCATTAGGAACATTCTCTGTAATCGGGGTAGCGCGCCCGCTAAATTCGCGCCAGCCAGTAATATTGAAACTCGCAAGGGGTATATGTATGATGGGTCTATAACCCCAATTGTATGGATACGTCTCCACTGTGTCTGTATAATAATATTGCAAAGTGTAATTATGTCGATAGATCCCATTTAAAGCAGGATCACCCGGGTTTTCATCCAAAATAGGCGTTATTACCGTAATGGTGGTATTTATCAGGCGCACCTGTACTTGAAAGTTTTGGGTAACTATTTCATAGTTCGTTTTATTCAATTGGATAGTTATTTCATGCCATCCTAATCCTAGGATGTTGGTATCTACAAAGAATTCGATTTCCCCGATCGTTTTCGTTCCGGATGCCCATTTATTAGCCCCCATTAGACCTGGAATATTGGTAATATTCACATCCCAGGCGCGTACAAAGATAGCCTGATTCGTGTGAAAATTGGTAAAATTCACCAGGAGGCGAATCCAAGCGGTGATTGGCGCGGGAATCATTTCTTCGACTAAAGTGATATTGACAGGCACCGGAAGAATTTCAAAAGACACATATCTCTGTGTAAGTAAATAAATTCGCTGATAGGTTTCAAGGGTCGCATTAATCTCTAAAGTGTAATTATCCACAACATTTTCAAAAAGAAGCGTATTAATTTGAATCCAGAAGATTCCTTTATAACTTTCATTTTGGGACTGGAGTTCATATACATTAAGTATGCGATAATAGAGAGGATCCCAATCTGTGGTAATAAATGCAGCGGAAATGCCAGGATTGTTAGCTCCTGAATCTAAATCCCACCAATATAGGTAAATATCAATGGTATCACCATAAAAGTACTTAGAACCATCAATAAAAGTTGGAAAGGGTGCCAGATTAAAGTTGGGAGTAATTGTAGAATTAGCATAGGTCCAATTGAAGGTCATAGCGGTTCTGTGAGATTGTAGTTTGAGATTGACTGTAACTTGAGTTTGACTAAAATCGAGGTGTGCACCTCGTACTTCAATGATAATTAAATAATCAAGGAGTTCCTTGATCACAGGATAACCTGTTTGATTAAAGGAGAAAGTAAGCTTATAGTGACCCGCGCTTGGTGTTGCTACATTGATAGACCCCCAATACCAAGAATAATTTGAAAATTGCCCTTCACGAGTTGTTATTAAGAACTGAACATCATCATATTGCCCTTGACTTCCTGTTGGTGGGTAATAACTATTATTAACAACAAGATTACCTTGATTACCCACAATATGACTTCGATCACGTAACTCTACGGTTACATTGAACTTCTTTACCTGTTCAATAAAAATTGAGTAATCCCATTCTATAGCTCTCACATCAGAATCTAAGGGAGTTATATAGGCGGTATGGAAACTATAAGCGATTATTGTTTCAGGGGAAACGGCTGATATCACGAAGGTTATTTCTTCTTGTGAATTCCAAGTTACATTTGCCCATGTAGTATTCATTTTAATAATCCATACACCAGGCCCCCATTCTGGTACTGCGTAATATTGAAGGAAATCCACTGCGACAGGTTTATTCACCGTCACATTAACTGTGGCATCATTTATTCCTGGAAAACCAACTGCTTCAGAATTATTATATGTAAATATGATAGTGAGATTATCACCCCATGGAATAAAAACGAAGGGATTTCTCAAAATAATTTGAGATACGGATTTTCGGAATGAAATTGTAAAAAGGAAGGAATGATTAAGATATTTACCGGTCGGATGAGAAAGCGTGATATAAAAATTATATGCTACTGCATTTTCTGCAACAGTTCCATTAATCATGAATATAAATCTTCCAGTTACAGATCCGCCACTAATCCGTGCAAGTCCATTGATTGAAAAGTTACCCTTTTCATAGGGCGAACCGATATCTCCTCGAACGGTTATATTGGAATTCGGGACTAAGGTTCTGTGATCTGTATCATTATAGAAAATAGTAACATCAAGTAGATCACCCCATGGCCATCCACCGATTCCATCCAAGTAATAGGTCGCATTTATAATAGTCATATGAGAGGTTGCCACTTGCATAATTGAAAATGGAAGACCAATATAGGTGGTATTTGCATAATAATTGATAAATAAATGGAAAACTTTTATATCAATGATATAGGTCTTAATTAAATCGACGGAATTCTTATTGATGTTAAGGAGATAGCTCCCATTCGCTTTATCTGAAGAAATATAATCCATACCATATGCCCAAGCTGGCTTAATTACATTAAGTTGACCGCCGCTAATTAATTCGCCATTATGATATAAACTAGAAGTATCAATAACGCTCCAAACCAGCCCTATTGTTACGTTAGTGCCCCAAGGATTCTTTATAGGAAGGGGATAGGTAAGAAAAGTGTTGAGGGCGCGAACGGTAAAGGGAATACCAAGGACATCTCCCACCTCATATCTCAGATTATTTGTGGATGCTTGCACATCAATGCTATAAGTTTGGACAGTATTAACTGTTATATTAGAAATCTCAAGGGTAAAAATGCCATTATTACCAAAAGAAGTATAGTTCTCCCAGAAATTCCAGCCGCTAGGGCGTCTCACTAAAAGGGTAGCTCCATCAATCCCTTTATTATTATACCAAAGAGACGCCGCATCACTCACATTGTACTGGAAGCGAATAGTAACATTGTTGCCCCAGGGAATGTTCTGAACCGGGGTATAAGTCAGGCGTGTTGTAAGAGGGCGTATGGTAAAAGGAATGCCTGAAGCGGATGCGGATTGATAATGTATAGTGAGTGGTTGCGCTCTGATATTGAACGCATAACTGCCCACATCAGCAGCAACGGTTCTATTACTTATTATAAATAGATAAACACCGGTTGCTCCAGAAACGATGTACTCCACACCAAATGACCAGATTTGAGTGCTATTGGAGAGGTCCCAGCTTGTGGCATTCAACCCTATACCATTATATAAGACACTCTCTGGGTCAGAAACGTTGTAAAACACTAGGATATTTACGGGATTGCCCCATGGTTGAGTTTCTGCAGGCGCCCAGGTGATTACTGTAGTTAGGGACCGAATATTGAATGGAATTCCTGTATAACTTGCATTCGAATAATAATTTTCCGAAGGTACGCCTCTTATATTAAAGGTGAAGTAGCCAACCGTATTATAAACAGAATTTAGGATCGTGAAGGAATAAGATCCATTACTGCCACTTATAACGTATTCGCGTCCGGCTAACCACGGTCCCGTATTATTTGAGAGCAACCAGGTCACATTTAATCCTGTACCATGCAAAGTACTTTCGGGGTCTGAAATATTGAAGAATATTGGGATCGTTACATTATTTCCAAAGGGTTGTGTCATTGCTGGATTATAAGTTATAGCCGTAATTAGGGATCGAATACTAAAAGGAATATTTTTGAAACTTGCGACACTGTAGGCATCATTCTGTGGAAGCGCCATTAAATCAAACAGATAGCTCCCTATACTGTTTGCCGTATTATTAAAAATCGTAATCATATAGTCCCCAATATCACCACTGAAAGTCCAATTCACCCCATATATCCAAGTACTAGGATAGGTAATGTTAAAAGTATAGATAGACACGCCTTGCCTATGATACCAATTGCTCTCGGGGTCACTGACTGTATAATGGATTACAATATTAACAGGATTGCCGTATGGTATCGGAATTACCGGCTCATATGAAATAACGGTTGCAAGTTGGCGGATTGTGAAGGGTAATCCAAGCACCTTCACTACTTCATATCTAGGATTGCCGGTAAATGCTTGCACATTAATTCTATAATCTTGGACAACATCGACTGTTTCATTAGAAATCTCAAGGGTATAAACGCCATTACTGCCAAATGATGTATAATCCACCGAAAAGTTCCAGATGCTGGGATTTGTAACTAAAAGAGATGCTCCATTAATTCCTTTGTTATTATACCAGAGCGACGCGGCATCACTCACATTATACTGGAATCGAATGGTAACATTATTACCCCAAGGGATGTTCGGAACTGGGGTATAAATCAATCGCGTTGTAAGAGGTCGGATGGTAAAAGGAATGCCTGAGACGGACGCGGATTGATAGTGAGCATTGGGTGGCAACGCTCTAATATTGAATGTGTAACTGCCCACTTCACTAGCAACCGTTTTGTTACTTATGGTAAATAGATAAACACCACTTCCTCCAGTAAACAAGTACTCTACCCCAGGTGACCAGGTACGGGTACTATTGGAAAGGGTCCAGCTTGTCGTAGTCAATCCTTTACCATTGTAGAGGGTACTAACTGGGTCTGAAACATTATAAAATATCGTAATATTGACGGGATTTCCCCATGGTTGTATTTCTGCAGGGATCCAGGAGACTGTGGTAATTAATGCCCTAATGCTGAATGGTACCCCTGTATAACTTGCATTAGAATAGTAGGTTACAGACGGCGCGCCTTTAATGTTAAAGGCAAAGTTGCCAACGGTATTATAAACGGAATTCAGAATCGTGAAGACATATGATCCATCACTTCCAGTTACGACATATTCTCTTCCGGTGGACCATGCGCCTGTACTATTTGAGAGCGACCAGGTGACACCTAATCCCAACCCATGCAAAGAACTTACAGTATCTGAGACATTGAAGAACATTTGGAGGGTTACATTATTCCCAAAGGGTTGTACTATTGCAGGATTATATGTTATTGCGGTAAGTAAAGCCCGAATACTGAATGGAACTCCTGATAAAGAGACTGATTGGTAAATAGGATTGCCAGGATTTGCGAATATATTGAAGGAATAACTGATAATATCGGAATACACTTTTTTATAAACGGTAAAGGTGTAGGCACCACCCGTCCCAGCCACACTATATTCATTCCCTTGTGTCCAGGGTCCAGAACTA
Source organism: uncultured archaeon (assembly GCA_964353755.1). GTDB lineage: Archaea > Asgardarchaeota > Lokiarchaeia > Helarchaeales > HEL-GB-A > CAYGYC01. Next base: position 9,999 of record CAYGYC010000129.1, read on the forward strand.
TTGGAGAGAGTCCAGGTAGAAATGGCTAAACCCTGTCCATTATAAAGCACACTGGCGGTATCAGAGACATTTATGAAGATTCTTATAGTGACATCATTTCCGAAGGGAACGGGTAAGCTCGGAATATATGTCAGGGCTGTAGTGAGTGCGCGAACAGTCAAAGGCACGTTATTAAAAGTGGCTGAAGCATAGATGGGGTCACTGGATGTTGCCAAAATATTAAATGAATAAGACCCGATAGTGCTATAAATTTTCCGTAAGATAGTGAAATCATAAACGCCATTACCTCCACTTATAAGATATTGCACTCCGTTAGTCCAAGATCCGCTGGCATTTGATAAGGAATAAGTCGCGCTTAGCCCTCTACCATTAAATATGCTAGCAGGATCTGAGACATTATAAAATACGCGGAGTCCAGTTATGTTATTTCCAAACGGAACTGCTGAAGCGGGAATAATAGAAAGCGCAGTTGAAAGGGTGCGAATATTAAACATTGCATTATTGAAATTTGCCGAGATATAGATAGAGCTGGGAGGCGTGGCTTGTATATTGAAGTAGTAGGTGCCAATAGTATTGTAAACTCGGCTCAGTATTTTGAAATCATAGACACCATTACTCCCACTCACAATATATTCACTGCCCGGGATCCAAGAACCACTGCTATTTGATAATGAGAAGAAAGAAACGGATAATCCCATGCCGTTATATAAATTACTGGCGGGATCTGAGACATTATACATAACTCTTAAGGTAATATTATTCCCAAAAGGTTCGGGAATGGAAGGAATATAAGATAAGGAGGTTGTCAAAGCGCGAATAACAAAAGGTATGTTGCTAAAGGAAGCAGTTTGATAAATGCTTGAACCGGTATCAGCCTGAATATTAAATTTATAAGTCCCAATATTGAAATAAACCTTTCTATGAATGGTAATGGTATAGACTCCATCACTTCCAATCACACTATACTGATTCCCAAGGATCCATGAATTGCTACTATTGGAGAAGGACCAAATGGCCACATTTAATCCATTTCCATCATATACTACGCTTTCGGGGTCAGATACATTATAAAAAACGCGTAGTGTGACATTATTTCCAAACGGTTCTGGAGTAGTGGGTACATAAGTTAAGGCAGTGGTCAATGCTCGAATAGTAAAGGGCACATTATTAATTGAAGCATTATCATAACGGGTTGATCCTGAAGTGGCTTGAATATCAACTTGAGAAGTTCCGATTGTGGAATAGACTTTTTTGAAAATTGTGAGAGTATAATAGCCATTAGTTCCCGTAATTGCATATTGGTTGCCAAAGGTCCAAGACCCGCTAATATTTGATAGAGACCACGTAGTTACATTCAATCCTTGTCCATTATAATACCAACTCTCAGAATCTGCTATTCTAAAATAGAGTTGTGCTGTTACATTATTCCCATAAGGGACAGAAGTAGTGGGAACGTAGGTTAAGGCGGTCGTTAAAGCCCGAACCGTGAAGGGTACATTCAGGAA
>CAYGYC010000130.1:0-5282 GCA_964353755.1 uncultured archaeon
TTTGATACACATTTTAACGGTTTAACTGCACGAATATACTGAAAAGGAAAAAAAAAGATAAGATAATCAGAATTTATTAATTTATTTTTTCTTGGGAAATTTGATTTCTGCTTGGGCGGCGGCGATACGGGCAATGGGGACGCGAAAAGGGGAGCAGCTGACATAATCGAGACCGACAATATGGCAGAATTCGATGGAGCTCGGATCGCCTCCATGTTCGCCGCAAATCCCGATTTTGATAGTGGGTCTGGCTTTCCGCCCTAATTCGACACCTAGAGCGAGTAATTTACCCACGCCATCGCGGTCTAATACTTCAAAGGGGTTATCTTTCATGAGTTTTTCCTCGAGATATTTGGTAATGAACTTGGCTTCGGCGTCTTCGCGGCTGAAACTGAAAGTGCCCTGGGTCAGATCGTTAGTGCCAAAGCTGAAAAATTCGGCGTATTCTGCAATTTTATCAGCAGTAAGACAGGATCGCACAACTTCGATCATCGTTCCAATGTAATAGTTCAGTTTAACTTTTGCTTTATCGATGATTTCTTTAACAATTTTCTCAATCCGTTCGCGTACCCATTTCATTTCAGAGGCATTACCTACGTTGGGGAGCATTATTTCGGGTCGAACATCTTTACCTTGCTTAACCAGTTCAACGGCGGCTTCGATAATTGCTTTGGTTTGCATTTCATAGATTTCGGGCATCATAATCCCTACGCGGATCCCACGTTGCCCCATCATAGGATTGACTTCAGTTAATGCTCTCACTCTGCGCAGAATTCGTTCTTTTTGGGCGATGGTCGCGGCACTTGCCTTTTTCAATTTAAGATCGAAAATTTCTTGTAATAATTCTTCTGCTTTCGGTAGGAATTCATGAAGGGGAGGATCCAACAACCGAATCGTTACAGTAAAGCCTTCCATGGCTTGAAGGATTTCTTTGAAATCTTGCTTTTGGAGGGGTTCTAATTGATCGAGGTATTTTATGCGTTCTGCAACGGTTTCAGCAAGGATCATGTTATGCATAAGCTCGAGACGTTCTGGTGCGTTGAACATCCGTTCCGTTCGACATAATCCAATCCCGGTAGCACCGAATTCTCGCGCCCGTTTTGCATTGGCGGGTTCATCGGCATTCGCGCGCACACCGAGGGATTTGAGTTCATCCGCCCATTCGAGCAATGTCTTCATGTCAGGTGAGAGTTCTGGCTCGATAGTAGGGATTTCACCAACCATTACGGTACCCATAGTTCCATCGATAGTAATCATCTCTCCCTCTTTAATCGTAACCTTCTCAGTGGTGGCTATTTTTTTCATATAATCAATTTTTAGTGATTCTACTCCGACAACACATGGTTTTCCTAATCCTCGAGCAACCACGGCGGCATGCGAGGTTTTGCCGCCTCTACTTGTTAAAATTCCTTGAGACGCAAAAAAGCCATGAACATCATCGGGTTTCGTTTCTTCTCGGACTAGAATTATTTTTTTCTTAAATTCTTTCCATTGCTTATCTGCTTCATCTGCATCAAATATAGCGATACCAGAAGCGGCTCCCGGAGATGCTGCAATACCCTTTGCTATGGGCTTAACCTTAGTTTTGGGATCTATTCTGCGGTGAAAGAGTTGTTCTAATTGGCTGGGATCTAATCGGGCTATGGCTTCTTTTTTAGTTATGAGTCCTTCATTGAACATTTCAATAGAGGTCCTGACCATTGCTTGGGCATTCATTTTGCCATTGCGAGTTTGCAACATGTAGAGTTTACTGCGTTCTACCGTGAATTCAATGTCTTGCACCTCTTTATAGTGCTTTTCAAGGGTATGGCGTATTTCTTCTAATTCATTATATATTTCAGGCATCCATGTTTTCATCTCAACAATCGGCTTCGGTGTTCTTGCGCCCGCAACTACATCTTCACCCTGAGCAGTTTGCAAAAATTCGCCATAAAAAATGTTTTCACCTGTACCAGGATCTCTTGTGAATGCGACACCAGTCCCTGAATTTTCACCGATATTCCCGAAAACCATTGCGACTACATTGACAGCCGTGCCATCGGCTATATCGGGCGTTATTTTATACTCTTTCCGGTAAGTAATACAACGAGGAGTTTCCCAGGAATTGAAAACTGCCGCTATAGCATTTTCTAATTGGAGCATAGGGGCATCAGGAAAATCTTTCCCTGTTTCTTTTTTCACTAGTTCCTTGTATTTGATAACAATATCTTTTAAAGCCGCGACTTTCAAATCGGTATCAAATTTTGATCCAGTGGTCTTTTTTGCTTCCTCAAAAACCTTATCAAATACGTCCTTTTTGATTCCAATAACGATACTGGAATACATTTGTACGAAGCGTCGGTACGCATCATACGCGAAGCGTTCATCCCCAGTCTGTTTTATCAAGCCTTTAATTGTCGTATCATTCAACCCGAGATTGAGAACAGTATCCATCATTCCAGGCATTGATATTGCTGCGCCAGATCTTACTGATACAAGAAGTGGATTGTTAGGATCTCCGAATTTTCTCTCTGTTTTGTTTTCCACTTGTTGTATAGCCGCTTTAACTTTATCCATTAAGCCTGGAGGGAGTTTTTTCCCTGATGTATAATAGAGTTTGTTAACATGGGTGGTAATAATGAATCCCGGTGGGACTGGCAACCCTATTTTTGTCATTTCAGCCAATCCCGCACCTTTGCCACCAAAAAGTTTCTTATTTTTTCCATCAGCTTCCTCAAAGGGTAAAACCCAAGGTAATTCTTCACTACTTTTTTTTGAAGGCATACTTATCACGTTAAAAATAGTTTAAAAATAAGTTTTATACCTATCCTTTATAACATTAACGGTAATTTTCACGGTCTTCTTGGTTTTCAAACATAAAAATAAATTTTTTCAAGGTTATGAATAAAATTTTTATTAGCATTTTTGATTATCATACTTGATTAATAACTATAAAATTGAATTTATCGAAGTCAGGTGTAAAATAGCCCATTGCTCGTTGCCGGCGTAGATGTTGGATCACTGACGGGGAAATGCGTAATAATGCGGGGCGCATTGAAATTCGGGACAGATGAAATTATATCCAATTCACTTATTCCAACACGAGTTAAACCTACACAAACCGCTAATGAGGTTTACGAAATGGCGCTCGCAAAAGCGAATTTAAATAAAGGTGAAATCGGCTACACCGTTGGAACTGGGTATGGGCGGGTCAAGATTCCATTCGCAGAAAAGAACATTTCTGAAATCTCGTGTCATGGGCGAGGCGCACATTATTATCTTCCAGCAGTACGCACGATTATTGATATTGGAGGGCAAGATAGCAAAGTCATCCGCGTTGATGAGAATGGGAAATTGGTAGACTTTACTATGAATGATAAATGTGCAGCGGGCACTGGCCGATTCTTAGAAGTGATGGCAAAAGCATTGGAAACCTCCTTAGATCAGATGGGTCCACTTTCCTTAGAATCAACTCATCCTGCCATGATTACCGCTCAATGCAGTGTGTTCGCAGAAAGTGAAGTAGTGAGTCTTATTGCCGATGGTGTGCCTGTGCAGGATATCATTGCAGGGATAAGCGAATCTATCGCAAGTCGGGTTGTTTCTCTGGTGAATCGAATTGGATTGCGCGAAGATTTATGTATCACGGGAGGCGTTGCCAAAAATGTAGGGGTTGTAAAATGTATAGAACAAAAATTAAACGTGCAAATCAAGAAAGTTCCAATTGATCCGCAATTAGTTGGCGCCTTTGGGGCAGCCCTTTTTGCAAAAGATGAGTTGATAAAGAAAGAGGATGAAGGGAAAAAACGGAAATTGAAAAAATGGGATTTTTAAACGAAAATGACTGAAAATGAAACTTTTAATGGAATTGCGGCAATTCATGCGTTTATTAAAGAAAAGGAAAAATTGAAGAGGAAGATTAAGAAGTTTAACTGTCCTGAATCTCTATCCGACTTGAAAAAATCTCTACACTTTAAAATAGGAGAGGACGTAGAAACTGTTTTTCTCTTAAAAGAGGATGTATTTGTGGAATTGGGCTCGCCTAAATCTGAATCGGTCGCTTTTATTACAATCACCAAGAAACCTAAAGAGATTCATGATGGACAAATAACTCTAATTGGCCCTGATATTCCCGAATCTGAAGGAAATGAGCTGAACTTTGGGCAGGTGCTCTTGATTGGCGGGCCAAATCTCGAAGATCTTAGCTATAAAGAGATGGAACGAGCTCTATTTCACCTCAAAAACTTGGAAGGGTTTATGATTCGGGCAATTCCGAATAAACTGTGGTGCCGAGTTAGTAAAGACGTGGGTGAACGTAGCTTTTCCTTTGAAAATTTAGGAAAAGCACTGATGATTATGTACAAAGAGCAATTTCCTGCCATTGAAACCCTAGAAGTTCTTTTTCTAACTTCGGATATTTCGCAAGATTTTCTGGAGCTGAAAGTAATCGGATCTGAAATTCGCAAAATATATATTCAGCAATATTCAGCCCAGCTAAAATCCAAATTAACTGCTATCATCGAGAAGCACCGGGCAGATTGCGAATATCCGTGGTCCTGTGATGAATGCGACTACACTAACGTCTGCGATGAGATTCGTGATATCATCGATAAAATGAAAGCCTATCGCGAAAAAACAAATAATTTATAAAAAAAAATATTGAATGATTTGCTTTTAACAGAGATCACAGTATAATTCTTTTTGGAATTCAAAAGATAGGCAATAAATTCGTAAATTTATGATTATAGCTGTAGAACATAATTACTTTTTATCTGAAGAAGTAATTCCATTCTATATTTAACGGAAAAAAAGAATACAGTCTAAATACCAAATTTTTAAGCATGATAATTACCGGTCTTTCTACATAATCTTTTTATATACCATTCAAATAGGTAGTGAATGCCGATCTTAAGGGGCAATAGAAAAGAGAAAATGTTCTCTTATATAAATAAAAACTGTCTTATAAAAAAATAAAAAATGAAGTTTTAGATAAAAATATAAGGTGAAATGAAATGGCAAAGAAACCAGCTGCAAAACCAGCACCAGCACCAGCAAAACCAGCTGCAGCACCAGCAAAACCAGCTGCAGCACCAGCAAAACCAGCTGCAAAACCAGCACCAGCACCAGCAAAACCAGCCGCAAAACCGAAAGGAAGTGCTGTTGAAGCAGTAAAGAGTAAAGTCGCAGCAAAAGAATTTGAGGCAAAGGATTTACCAATTTTCTTAGCGGCGCTTGAAGAAATTTCTCAAACCAACGACGATTTAAAAGATGAATTAGAAGATACCGAAGATGTTGTAATTCAA
>CAYGYC010000130.1:5382-11413 GCA_964353755.1 uncultured archaeon
AACCAACGACGATTTAAAAGATGAATTAGAAGATACCGAAGATGTTGTAATTCAATTCAGTGTACCCAACGTCGTCCAAGCCTATATTGAAATCAAAGGCGGCAAGTTAACTGCAAAAGAAGGTACCAAAGAAGGTGCTGATGTTACTCTCGAGATGACAGCAGAAGTTGGCAAAAACCTCTTCACTGGCGAAACAGATGCAGCCTCAGCTTATATGGCAGGGGATCTGAAAATCATCGGTGAAATGGCAAAAGCGATGAAACTTCGCTCTCTCATTGAAATCGCAGGCGAACAATTCGGGTTCTCCATTTAAGAACCAATTAGCACAATCCTTTTCTTTTTTTTAATAATTAAGCGAGATTTCAGATAATTAACATTCTAATTCTTAATTAGAATAGTTCTTTCCACTATAGATTATTGAACTCTCAAAAAATTATTACCAAAACTTTTTTTTCACAAAAGTTTTACAATCACATTATTGACACAAGAATCTAAATGGTTAATAAAAGCCAAAAACCTCTCTTCTTTTCAAGAAAATACAAATCCCCGGTGAATTTGCTCCTAAATACCTTGAACATATCGTTTATAATATTTTTACAAGTCGTAGAGAAAGGCTTCTACAAGTAAATTATAGAATGAGAAATAGATTTTAATCATTGATCTCGACCTTCCCAAATATGGGAAAATACCCTTATAAACTCCTATCAAATAAAGTCTTTTGAACTAGGATGGGAGTACAACGGGAAATTAATGAGTACCAATGACGATGTAAATCTAATTTTTTTTAAATTGTTAAATACCGCATCCTCTTATTTTATCAATCAACCTTGATTAATACATTTTTTATCCGAAATTTATTTAAATTAATTTTCATACTAAGAAATTATAGTCTTAAACGTAATTGCCATTATTTTATAATCATACATCTTGTCACATTATGTGAAATAATCCTTAAAAATCGTAGCGTAAAAGGGTGTGTGAAGTTAAGAAGATATCTAAATGGTTCGATCGTGGTCGGATTCACCTATAATCTCGAAAGAGACCCAAATCCCAATGAATTACCCGATAAATATGCTGAATTTGACTCAGCAGAAACTGTAGAACGCATTCGATCTGCATTACAAACCAATGGAAATATAGTAGTTCCAATGGAAGCCGATGAAACTGCATTAGAAAAGCTGATTCAAACCAAATTTAACATCATTTTCAACATTGCAGAAGGTCATCAGAATAGTGGCAATCGTGAATCCCTCTTTCCGGCAATATTTGACTTCTTGAAAATTCCTTTCGTCGGTTCAGATTCTTTAGCTTTAGCACTTTCATTGAACAAGCCGTATACTAAAAGAATCTTACTAGAACATGGTATATCCACTCCGCGATTCAAAACTGTAGAAAAACTCGAAGACCTTAGTGATTTAAATCTCACTTTCCCACTGATTATCAAACCATCGCATGAAGGGAGCTCCCGAGGCATTTTCAACGATTCGTATGTTGAGAATGCCGATTCGTTAGAGAGTAAAGTTGCCCGGATATTAAAGGATTATGAACAACCCGTCATAATAGAGGAGTTCATAGCGGGTAGAGAATTCTCCGTCCTCATTATAGGAAATCACGACCCGTATGAAATTTTACCTCCTGTTGAAATTACCTTTGAAGGTCTTCCCGAAGATATTAAACCTTTTTGCTCATATGAAGTAAAAACAACCTATTTTCATTCCGGTTCTGTTACTTGCCCTGCCAATATCACTAAGGAACAAGAATCGCAATTAAAATTGACAGCCTTACGAGCATATAAAGCTGTAAAACTCAGAGATTTTGGACGTATCGACATGCGGATGAATAAAGATGGGGATATCTTTATAATTGAAGTAAGTCCCTTACCCTCCTTCTATTATTCAACGGATGTAAGAAATTCCATTATGCGCGCTGGGAGCGCCGCAGGGTATGGCTATACTGATTTAATCCAACGCATATTGCGTGAAGGATTAAAAAGGGTAAAAAATGGCAGCAAAAAAAATCATAAACGAAGTGCCACAAGAAAATTCATAAGGAAAAATCACCAAGAAAAAGTTAAAGCGATTTCTTACTAAATAATTTGAGGATTCTCCATATGTCCTTCTTGAATATGTGTCAGAAATGCACTCACTCCGATTGCTGTTCGGAACCATTTTTTGCCTTTGTCACAAAAACAGAGAAAGACAAAATAACACAATATATTCGCTCCCATAAAATCAAATTGAAAATCGACGAAATTTTTCGACTGTTCTCGGTCCAAGGGTTAGAAAACGAGACCTTTCATGTCATTATCAAAAAAAAAATGACGGAAAGTGTGTTTTCCTAACCCAGGATAAAACGTGTATGATTCAGGAAGTAAAATCTCTGGATTGCCAATTATGGCCTATTTCTTTCAGTTATCAACCGGAATCTGATAAATTTATCATTTATATTGGTGATTGCGTAGCTATTGACGACATGAAAAAAAATAATCAGTTAGATTCTTGGCTTACAAAGCAGAAAGAAATGCTTTACTCCAGAATCAAAGCATTTACCCCTTCTGAATTAGTCGCCTATAGCTATTTGACCGGCAAACCTTGGATTACCAATCCCGAAGTGAAAATTGTGGAGATAAAATCAATAAAAAGCTTAATTTAATGCTTTTTACATGAATTTCCCGTGAAAAGACCTATGAATAAATGGACTATTGCCGTTGTGGGGAAAGGAGGAGTTGGCAAAACCGCTTTTATCACATTAATGACGAAACTTCTACAAGGTCAGAACAGAAAGTTATTATTAATTGATGCCGATCCGGCTTTGGGGCTAACGCATGTTCTGGGAGGGAAAGTTTCTCGTACCCTAGAAGATTTGCGTCTTGAAATTATAAAGACCGGCGGGCGGGGGCTCGAAGAGGAAAAAGAAGACTTGGTTTTATCCTTGGATTATAAAATGATGGAGCTTCTAATCGAAAAATCAGGATTTACGCTCCTTGTTATGGGTCAACCCCACACTTCAGGGTGTTTCTGTCCGGCAAATACCCTTTTACGCAGCGCTATTAAACCCTTAACTGCGCTTTTTGACATCATTCTCATTGATTGTGAAGCCGGCTTAGAGCAGATAAATCGCAAAGTTGTTGAGAATATCAATCTTCTATTAATCATTTCGGATCCAACAATGCGGGGGATCCAAACCGCCGAAGCTATCCAACAATTGGCTCTGAAATTTACTAAAGCGTCCCGCATTGGTCTCATTCTGAATAAAGTCGCTGATCCCTCCGTAATTAACACTTTACGCCCAAAGTTTAAGCTCGAACTCTTAGGGTTCATTCCCCTCGACCCGCTAGTAGCCGAGTTCGATTTAGCGGGGCGGTCATTACTTGAATTACCTATGGAATCTATTAGCATTAGCGCGGTCAGATCTATTGTAAAGCACTTAGGAATAGAGTTTAAGGCAAACGACTCAAAAAAAGGATAAAAATAAGGAATCTTTCTTTTTATTCTTCAGATTTTCGTTCCATTTTATGTAGACCTGGAAGACCTTGCTTCGGCACTAGTTTTTCAACATCATCAACGATTATCTTCGTAAGTTTCGGGCAGGACGCAAGGGGGGTCAAATCCAATGTGTCATATAAATTACTATCTGCGTGGAAATCTTGAAGCTTCGTACAATTCTTCAATGGGGTAAGGTCAATTTCTTTCAATTTATTCATATTGATATACAAGGTTCTTAAATTGGGGCAATTCGCGAGGGGGGTAAGATCAATTTGTTCGATTTCGTTGTCGTCTATAGCCAGATATTGTAAATTGGGACAATTTTTAAGAGGGGAAAGGTCTATCTGGCTTAATCCATTATGCGGGAGTTCAATCCACTCCAATTTTGAGCAAGAGCCCAGCCCAGTTAAATCAATCTTCTGAAGTAAGTTGGCACGGAAGGTGATTAAGCGGAAGTTAAGGCATTTGCTTAAGGGTGAGAGGTCAATTTCTACTATCCGGCATTGGTCAAAAAAGAGGCTTTCTAGTTTTTTGCATTCGGCTAGTGGAGATAGGTCTATCAACATAAGAGGATTATATCCTAACACGATCTGATTCAGATTGGGGAATTTTTTAAAGGGAGTAAAATCTATATCACAGATTCCCTCTTGATGAAGGTCAATTGAATCTACGGAGGGCTCAAATTCCACCGTATTATCAATGAAATACCCTTTCAAATATGCAAATAATGCCTTGAAATCTGACCCAAACTTGTCCAATTCGCCCTCACTTATCTTACCTGCATCAAGAGTGGAATAATGAATGGTGATTTTACTCTCTTTGACCGCCTTTTTACTTGTCTTCACAGCTTTCTTACTCGTTTTCATAGCCTTTTTACTCATTTAAAAAACCTTCTTGGAATTTTTAAATTTTTTACCTAAAAGAAAAACTCTTTTTTAACTAATAAAAGAATATGAAATATTTATAAGAAAAGTCATTATTAACTGTAATCCAATGTTTTATACCGTCTTTCATAATTATTTGATTCAGGGAACTTATAATCCATAATTTGATGTCGTATGGGAGAATGTTCAAGAATTTGATGTAATACAAAAGAATAATAAAGGATTTGGTGTTATGGGAGAAATATCCGATTTTCAAAAAATTGAATTTAGCCTATGGATCGCCGTTTTCGTAATTATGGTGATATTAGCGTATTATTTCATAAAAAGAAGCAAAAAGGAAAGCGTGCCAAAAACTTTTAATGAAGCGGCAGGAATTATCTTCCTGGGCTTAGCGGGCATGCGAATACTTACAATAATCTATGATTTTTTCGACTACGGAGAAATCGACTTCCTTCCCTTTCTGGGAAATGCCTTCCTTTTTCTGGGAGCATTGCCCCTCGTTTTATATATGGAAAAAAATGTCATTAAAAAAACCAAGTATATCCTGTCCGCAGTGGCAGTTGCATTTTTCATTTATTTCATATATATCGCATTCGCGACCAATTTCGAGCGATCCGCCTTGTACTTTTGGGCCATCCCCTCTTTTATTCTCGAACTCTTCATTCTCGCGATCGGATATTTGTATTTGATAATAAAATCGACTGGGTCTATTCGAACAAGTTCGATTCTGATTATTATTGGTGTGTTTTTAATAATCTCCTTTTGGGTCCTTCACCGCGCTTTTGGGCCACTTGGCGAAAACCCGCTCCCCATTATCCAAGATTATTTGGCTATTATCAGTCCAATCGCGATTATTTGCGGGGCTCTCATTACTGCCAAGGGATTTTTCAGTTACACCTAAGTCGAGGAACGATAATAAAACCAATTTTCCATTTCATCGTAGAAACATTCAATTATTCCTTAATTATCTTATTAAGAGAATAAGAATTGGCTTGAAGACGAATTAATGTGAAAGACGAAAATTTCTCTACCTTAATGGAAATGGAAAAAAAATTAGCAGATTACTTTATAGCGCTGGATATTCCGTATGAAGAGAAATTGAAGGCGATAAGAGAACCCCCGGTTGCCGAACTGCAACACCAATCCCCAAAAATCCAAACATTGATTCACGTCATTCGTGAGAAAACACAGATCATTAACCGCATCAAGATCGTTAGGGATTATATGGAATTTGGCACTGTTTTGGATTCTATACTTCCGCTTCTTGAATCACTTGCACTCCTATTATCTTCGGATCCATCAAAATTCTACCATGAAAGCCATTATCTTCTCAAATACTATTGGGGAATCCGCTTTGTAAGAGCGCGCTTTGCGTTGGAGGGCACTCCAGAGTTCTGTGAAAATCAGCTCTTTTTTTTTAATATGCCTGATAGTCTTCTTGAGTTTGTGGAAGAATTAAAAGCGGGGCCTAAACCCGTCGAAATTCTGGGAGAAGTTAGTATTGAAGTAAGAATACATAAATTACTACCTCTCCTTATTGCCCGCGGACCGGATGAAATAAAATTATCTCCTCTGGCTGAAAAATTATTAAATGCACATACCATTTCTGATAAGTACTACTATTATTTGTATGATTTTGAAGAAGAAATCTTAGATTAGGTT
>CAYGYC010000131.1:0-10335 GCA_964353755.1 uncultured archaeon
AGAATAAAAGGTTTTCAACTAGATCTAAATTATTTCCTAAAAGTTATAACTTAACTATTTCCAGGATCTCAATTCCAAACCAAATTCTTCATGAAATTTTTTATCTGTGGCATAAATAATATTTGTTTTATACTTTTTACAAGTCATCGCAATTATTTCATCATGTAATTCAGGGCTTTCTTGATTATGGAGCATTAATCTAATAATATCTAAATCAAAATTATCAATAATTATATTTTCGGAAGTTTCCCATCGTCGAATTATGATACGCATTTGGTTAATTTTACCGGCTTTTCTCATTTTCCAAAATAATTCTGCAATAGCGATTGTGGGTATTATAACAATGATTTTTCCTTTGATTACATCCTGTTTCAAATTATGTAAAAGCGTTGGTAATTTTTTAGAGTCATAATGAAAATAAAATAAAACTTGTGCATCGACAACAACTTTCTCCATAATTTTCACTAGGGGGTGGGTATTATTTCCAATTTTTTTCTGGAAACAGTGATTTCTTTGCTTCTTCTAATTCTTCTTCTGTAAATGGATCAATATCTGCAAATAAATTATCTTCAATTTCTAGAGGATGGATTTTCTTTTTTATCACTATAGATTTATTTGGATTTAATTCAATTTCAACTAAACTTCCATCTTCTATCGATAAACTGTCCCTCCACTCTTTAGGTATTACAATTCTGCCATTTGAGGCCACTTTTTCGATTATTTTTTGATTCATTTCTCGTACACTCCAAATAGATTTTCTGTCAATTATTCGTTTCTAATGACATTTAAAAAAAGAATACTTATCATTTAAAAATTTTGGACTTCAGATTTCAGATTTCTAATAAAAATATAGATTCATTATCAACCCAACTGAATGAAACAATTCCAAACATATCAAAGAAAATTATTTTGGAAAATTTAGGGGAAATTAGGAAAAAAATCGCTTTACAAGGATATAAAGAAAACAAGATTGGCTTGAAAAAAGCATGGAAGATTTCAGGGCTAACCTTTTTTGAATTCAATAATTTATTAGTACAGAATAATATAGAACCGCCGATTCCTGAAGAATTGGACGATAAATTAATTGATATATCCTTAAAAATCGAAGAATAGGATATTTTTAAAAGAGATAAATAAAAATCAAATATCATATTCAAATTTATTATTTTAGAAATTCATAGCTTATTAACTCAATTAGAGATTCAGCTTACGCGCCGCGACTTTCGATAAAAATTTTGAATTTATCCCACAAAGCATCAATCTGCTCAGGACTTTTTACCGGTTTATATAAAAGTTCTCTCATGACTTGAGCGGTGGATTGTTCTTTTTTTAATTTTTTGCCTATCACCGATTTCATACTAGAATCTTGAACGGCTTGGAAATCTTGCAGTTGGAGTTCGGTGGTCTGTTTCAGAATTTTACCTAAGAGGCTGCCGGTATCATAGCCGATCGTCATCGATGATATAATTCCACTTCCCCCGATGGCCCCTACATGTCCCATCACATCCCCAATGAAGACTATATTCGGGGCATAGATTGTCTTTGCGGGTCCTCCAAAGGCGACTTTTTCATAGGAATAATAGATATATGCGCTATGCCGTAATCGGTCCTTTAATAGCGGATGGTTTTTACTTTTCTCATTCAATACGTCATTCATCTTTTTTTCTGAAAGGTCGTTTTCGGGATCCATCCAGAGCGTTATTCCCAATTCGGCTCTAGTGTTCGATTTGGGAAAAATCCAAATCACACCTGGGATATCCAGAAAGAAAAATTCAAGGGTATGGGCATCGGGAAGATTTAAATTCTCTACAATTATCTTTAAGGCGGGAAATATATTCTTGGGCGGTTTCAAATTTGCAATACCCAAGCTTGAATGCAATCCACTGGCACATATTATAAATTTTGGAAAAATATCTCTTACCTCGCCAAATTCTTGGTATTTCAGCCCGATAATCTTATTATCTTTTTCAATGAAGTCACTAACTGCGGAATTCAGGTGTATCTGGACTCCCTCATGAATAGCGACCTTTGCCAATTCATCTATCAATTCCCGATATTCAATACCGATTTTTTCATGTGGTGGGAAACCCCGGTTCGCGACTTTGCGGGTTGAAGGCGTATAATACCTAGCGGCTGTGAATTCGATTTTTTTCATCAATTGGGGAAGACCATCCCCATGAAAGATTTTTTGAAACACGTCAGCCGATGGATTAATGACCTCGCCCTTAATCCGCTTCCCCAATTCGCTATTTTGCTCTAGCAGGAGACTACTCAACCCGTTTCGCACGCAACCGATCGCTGCCGATAATCCAGCGACGCCTCCACCAACAATTACCACATCCGGTATTATGGATTTCATACTTTAACACCTTCCGTTATTACATCTTTTTTTCAATTCTATTCTTTGAATAATTACCTTAAAATATATTAATTGAAATCCCATGATTATGAGACAGCTGGATGTCTTTTTTAACCCGAAATCGATAGCCATCATTGGGGCAACTGAAACAATGGGGTTCGGATTTCTCACCACGAAATATTTACTTGATTCCAACTTTCGAGTGTATCCCGTTCACATAAAACGCGAAATGGTGTTTGGGCAGAAAGCGTATAAAAATGTCAGAGATATCCCAGAAGAAGTGGAGTTAGTGATTATCATTGTGCCATCCCAACATGTATTGGAAGCCGTACAGGATTCGATCGCAAAGGGAGTAAAAGGGATAATTATTGAAAGCGCAGGATTTGCAGAAACGGGAAGGGAAGACTTCCAAGCGATCCAGCAGCAGATAACCGCGCTGGCAAAAAAGTCAGGGGTCCGCATTATTGGGCCTAATTGTTTAGGGATTTCAAATGTTTACAATAACTTTACCTCCGCAGAAACAGATTTTACGAATGTGCGTCCAGGAAATATTTCCATCATTGCCCAGTCAGGAGTACTGGGAAACATTATTTTGGATTGGGCATTTCATGAAGGCATTGGATTCTCAAAAGTAATCACGTTGGGGAATAAATTAGATGTGGATGAGGTCGATTGTTTAGAGTACCTCAAAGAAGATACCTCTACAAAGGTAATTTGTCTATATGTGGAGGAGGTACGGGATCGATTGCGGTTTCTGAAAGTGGCCAGAGAGGTGATAAAAGTTAAACCCATTCTGGTAGTGAAAAGCGGGCGAACTGCATCTGGAGCTAAAGCAGCAATGAGCCACACTGCCAGCATTGCAGGGAACGATACTCTATATGATGCCATGTTTAAGCAGGTAGGAATCATTCGAGCAAATGATTTTTATGAAATGTTCGATTATGCAAAAGGGTTTTCCATGTTGCCTTTACCCAAAGGAAATCGCGTAGCGGTAATTACCTCCTCTGGAAGTTTGGGAATTTTAACGTGCGATGAAATTGAAAATCAAAAATTAACCTTAGCACACCTTTCCGAGTCGACAGTAGCGGAAATGCGGCAAAGTGGCCCAGAATGGGTATCCCTCAAAAATCCAGTGGATTTAGGACCTGCTCAACTACAAATGATGCATACGTGTCTTAAAGCGGTGCTTGTGGATGAGAATGTCGATGCATTAATCTGGATTGAAATAATTCCGGAACGAGTGATAAAAGAAATGGGGTTAACACTTCAAACGGCAGGGAAAATCATAAAGAAATATGGAACTGAAGCGGGGAAACCCGTTGTGATAAATACTTTCGGCAGTCCATGGTTCATTGAGTTATTACACGAGCAATTCGATAAATATCAAATTCCTATCACAATCTCCATATCGAACTCGGTAAAAATAACTGCTAAATTGCTCCAGTATCAAAAATGGAGAATGCACCCATCAGAATCATAAGAAATTTTTTTATCCATTTCATAAAAAATAATAAAGGAATTGTTTTAATTAGGTTCCTTAGGGAATTGGTTTATTTAAGTGCTAAGAAATAATAAAGGAATTCTTTTATTTAGGTTAAAAGGAATAATAAATAGTTAATTGAATATGTGGAAGATTGAAAATGAGCGAAATATTCACTGATTTGGAAAAGAGCATTGTTGAGATTGATATAAATAAGGCAGAGGAAATAGCGAAGCGAATCGTAGAGAAAAAGGGAGATCCGAATAAGATTATAAATACAATCACCAAAGCGATGGAAATAGTCGGGCAGAAGTTTCAAAAGGAAGAATATTATTTAACGGAGTTAGTAATGGCTGGGGAGATTACGAAGTCCATTCTTGCCATTATGGAGCCGATTATGAAAACAGAGAAAGGTGGTCCGAAAGTTACTATTGTTACAGGAACAGTCCAAGGTGATCTCCATGATTTAGGGAAGAATATCTTTGTAACCTTCGCCAAAAGCGCGGGATTTAATGTGGTGGATTTAGGAAACGATGTATCTGCAGAAAAATATATCGAAGCCGTGAACCGGGAGAAAGCGAAGGTCTTAGGCCTCTCCTGTCTGCTTACCGCGACTGATAAAGAGCTTGGGAAAGTGATTGAGGCGTTGAAAAAAGCGAAATTGCGAGATAAGGTGATGGTAATAATAGGGGGCGCTGCCGTTACTGAAGAACTGGTGAAGGAAATTGGTGGAGATGCCTTTGCACCAGACGCAATCACCGGCTTAAACCAAATCAAGGAGTGGTTGTAAGATCGGGGAGTGGTTGTAAGGGGAGACGGGAGAATGCAATTAGTTGGTTTGATTGATTGGATTGCCATTGGATTATATATTGTTGTAGCTGCTATTGCACTCGGAATTTTTTTGTTTTTATTCCGGAAGTATTTAACATTTGAGGAAAAGAATAGGAATCAATTAGCGTTTTGCTTAGTATTTTTATGCTTTGGGATAGGGCGAATTTTATTGACGTATTTCGATTATTTCTTGACAGAAATGAATCCTGCAGATTATGTAAATCATCAGGAAATGTGGAAATTAGCTACTCTATTTGAACTGGCGGGATTAGGATTTCTCATTCTGGTGTCGGATTACGCGGTATTCAAAGGGAAAGATTACTACGGATTTTTCATCGGCTTTGTAATTGTCATATGTGTCGGATTGTTCTATCCAGAGTTTCTTACGGCTCAAAATATCATTGTAGGCGCACTTCTATTTGCAATATTCATCCCATTGAGCTGGATTTACCTCGCGGTGAAATTGCCGGATTTGCGGGGGAGTATTGCTTTAATTTTCATTGGATTTATTATCTTTGGGATGGGCTTACTCCTCATGGCTTCAGGGATAGTCGCCGCCTTGGTCTTTTTAATCGATAATCATTCGCTGTATCTCCTCAGTGCAATCATCCAAATACCCGGACTCATTATTTTAGCCATAGGCATTAACCGAATGTATTTTATAGCACCAGTTTGAGGAACTTAAGGATTCAAAAACTATGATCTACAATATTTTTTTCGTTCACAAGCAAGGAGGACTGAATCTCCTTCATCATAGTTTTTCAGGGAGTAAGCTGGATGAGGATTTGGTATCGGGGTTTATTTCCGCCTTAATTTCTTTCATTGATGCTCTGACACCGGTTACCAAAGATTATCAGAAGGAGAAATCCATAAGAACGGTGGATCGGGGTGATTTTAAAATTATTATTGAAGCCGGCGAATCCATTCTGGGCATTATGTTTGTCAATATCCTGAAAGTTGAAATACGAACCAAATTAAGAGAAATCATTAAACAGTTTGAGGAATCCTATAATTTGAAAGAGTTTGATGGCATCGTTGAGATTGAGAAATTTGAATCGTTTAAGGAGATTATTTTTAAGAAATTCGCTTCTGAAATTATTCAAGTGACGGATGTCCCCGTAATGGCTCCTTCGATGCAAGATTTTCTCGCTACGCATGACGAGCTTGATCTACTCGGATTGCACAATATTTCCCCGGGACTGATTGAATTGCTGTCCATAATAGATGGGACCTCCGATGTACAGGAAATTGCCAATCGAACAGAATCGCCCGTGGGAGAGGTAATTGAGAAGATTGGGTATTTATATGAATTGGGGGATGTAATCACGATTGAATCCCCAGTCAATAATACCGATATTTTCGCGCTTACGCCGGAGGGCATGCCCATCTTTCGGTCGAACACCTATGAACGGGAAACCCTTATGAATTTGTTTGGGAATGATGGAATTGAAATCCTCTTGAATATTGATGGATCGCGCAGTGTAGAAGGGATTCAAAAGAAAACCAATATTGATTTGGAAAAGATTAAGGAAGTAGTGCGCCTTTGCAGTTTAGAACGGCTAGTTAAACGAGTGCGAGTGCATCCTTTAATTCGCAAATCCATTGATCTTACGGATATTACTACAGATAAAGAATTATCGACAATATTCGAGAAAGTTATGCGCCTTTGCGATGGGAATCGCTCCCTGCGGGAAATCGCTAAAAATCTCAAGGTGCCCATTTCTACGATTACCGATTTCTTAGTAGTATTGGGGGAAGAGGTAGAATGGGTGAAAAAATAACCAACATCTAAATCAAAGAACTAGAGCACCGGATCTAAAAAATTTAATGCTGCTATTTTACGAGTACCGATTTCTCCGTAGTATTTGGGAAAGAGTGATCAGCTGCAATCAAAAATCTTAGATGAAATGAAAAGAGAAAAAAAGTTCGGATAAAATTAATTATGAATGGAGAATCTATTATATACCGCCGACGGAAATTAAACCTTCTAATGCGACTTGGTCTCCGGCTTTTATCCCTAATTTAGTGAGCAAATTTTTGGGGATAGTAAATACTCCATTTTGGCCGATGACTACCTTGACTTCGGTTCCTTTTAATGAAAATTTAATGGAATTCCCGACTTTCAACTTATTTTTAGTGAGCACATCTTGCGGTAGCGTTATAATACCATTTTGTCCAATAACTGCTTTTATATTTGCCATGGGTTCTTATGAATTCTTATATTATTTAAATTTAAGGGTGTTGGATTACTTGCGCGATTTCCTGGCGCGATGCATTCGTTCGGATAGAGATAGGGGAAAAGTGAGTGCGGGAGGCAAAAAACCCTTGATTGCGGAGATTCTGAATAATTAAATTAATAGAGGGTCCATTTTTCTTATATTCTTGGCAGATATGATGAATATTATGATAGGTAATAGGTCCAGGGGCCTCTTCAAGAATATAGGACAGCAATCTATTGATTCTATTTTTCGTTCCTAACTGCAATCGGGCATTCTCTTCGAATATCTGCTGACAGAAAGAAATCTCAAAGAGTGGACCCAACCACAATGGACCAGCATAATCAAGCGGAGCGGCACATTCTGGACACGTCGGAGTAAAGGATAATAAATCGGTGGTTGCGGTTCGATAATTACATTGAAAGCAATGGACAATATATCCAAGTTGTTGAAGAGTGGAATCCACTTTGAGTGCTCCGGATTGCAGGAGGGCATATATCCGAATATAATGGTCAATGCTATAACAGAGAAGGGGTTGGAAGGCAATTTCATATTTGGCAGCTGTGGATATTAATGCGTTCAGGCATAAGCGAACCGCCAATTCATGGCAGTATTCCGTCCGCAGTGGGCGACCACCGTATTTGCGCAAGCAGGCCTCGGGTTTTACACCGCAAAGAGGGGCCATATCGGTAGCCGTGAGGCAAATCATTCCTGATTTTACTTTTAAGGCATGAATGGCAGAATCTATGAAACGGGAAGGTGATCCGAAAGGGTCTACATCTATTATATCAGCACGCTGCCCTCTTCTTGCAAATATATTCATGAAATTATTTGCATCCTCGTTGTGAATCTCGATCACGTTTGATAGCTGGTTTAATTCTAAATTTTTTCCCATTAGTGTGAAGGCTTCAGGCGAAATATCATTCATGATAATTTTTTCGATGCCCTCGAGTTCTAACTGAAAACGAATCCCCCGAACGCCCGTTGCGGCAAGGGGGAGTAGAACTCTGAGAGGATGTGCTTGCCGTTTTTGATATATTTTAACTGCAAGAACGGCAATGTCCCGGTTCATTTCCATAAGTGGATTATAAAACACGGGAGCTTCTGTCGGGAGGCGATACTGACTCAGATCGGGAATCTGAATGTGTGCCGCGCCTTCGGAAATTGTTACATGGGGAAATTGTTTCATGCCTTAAAACCGAACAATTCTTATTTAAGATCAAAAGTAAAAGCAACTTTAAGAACAATCGGGATGATTTTTAAATACAGGTTATCTTTATGGCTGGATTAGCTAATAATGCAGAGACCACCAAAAAACTCAAAGAATTTAGTGCCGAACTAGATTTGGATATCATGGGAATCGCAAGTGTTGAACATGAACTGTTTTTACAGGCACCAGAAGAATATCAGCCAAAAAATATATTAGAAGGGGCAAAATCAGTCATTGTTATTGGAAAAACAGTACCCAAGGGAATATTTAAACTCAAGTACCATCGAGCTAATATCGTTCAGAGAATTTATCATAATCTATATAAGTTTCTTGACATAACCGCAACCAGAATAGCAGATTTCCTTGAATCATTGGGATATTATTCAGTTCCCATCCCTTCATATATTCCCCTCACCTTTAGGAATTTAGAACCTTGGGGGGTTATTTCATTAAAACATGCCGCAATTGCTGCAGGCTTAGGGGAAATTGCTAAAAATGGTATGTTTATACATTCGCAATTTGGAACTTTAATTAGATTATCCACAATCATAACGACAGCCGATCTTATTCCAAACCCGATATTTCAAGGACAAATCTGTCGTGAATGCAACTTATGTATTGAAAATTGTCCAAATAATGCGTTTGATAAGAATGGGAACTTTTTAAAATTGGTCTGCCTCCGGGCAGTGGTGAAACATGGAGTTAATGTGTTGCATCCCTACGATAAGAACTACATCAAAAACTTGGAATTATTCACCAATACCATGCTCTTAGAGTATGCTATCGGGTGCACAAAGTGCTTGGAAGTATGTCCCATTAATAAAGCACCATTAAAAAAGAAATAACGAGGATGTTTTTACTTGAAAGGCGTAATAATTCAAGGCTTTGATCTAATAGAAAATATTACCGAATATAAATTGAATTTAATACCGCATCCACAAATTGTTTATGAAATAAAAGGATTCTTAAAACTTAAAAAGGAATTAGACTTAATATTTAAAGAAGTAAGTTCAGAAGAAGTGATCCTAGAAGTTATTACCGAGGAATTATCGGTCCTTGGGAAATATCATTGTCAGAAAAGTGAAAAAGAATTTCAGGAGGACTTTTCTACCTATAAATTTCATCCTGCTACAAGTAAAGAGGAATCATACATTCTCCGATTTCATGAGAACTATGTGGTTATAGTAGCGGAATCAGATAAAGGAATTTACTATGGCGTCAATACCTTTCTACAATTATTGAAATTAATCAACCATGATTTAGTAATCCCTAAGATGGATATTATTGATTATCCTGCTTACCAAATCCGATGCATTACTGATCAAACCAGTCGAAATCAAATTCCTACAGTCGAGAATCTGAAGACCGTTATTAAATTGCTAAGTAAGTTTAAGTTGAATTATCATTTTCTCTACATCGAAGATGGCTTCCATTTTAAAAAATATCCGGATATCGGAGAGTCGCGAGGCGGCTATTCGGCAGACGAAATAAAAGAAATACAGGAATATGCCAAACGCTATTTTATTGAAATTATACCCATTTTTAATTCCTTTGGGCATCAAGATAATATTCTTATGACGAATTACCCCAAATATGCGCATCTCGGGGAATATCCGGGAGCGGCCGCTTTCGATATCGGAAATCCAGAATTGCGAACCTTTATCATTGATTTATATCAAGAAATTTGTTCCGCTTTCGATTCGTCCTATTTGCATTTAGGATTAGATGAAACCTTTGATTTTGGTAAATATAGGACAAAACAACTCATAAAAGAGAAAGGCAAAGGCAACCTAATGCTGGAGTATTATAATTTCTTAATTGAAAATGTAAAAAAATTAGGGAAAGAGAAACTGATCTGCTATCATGATAATGTCTTAGGCGCAAAAGAACTGCTGAAACATCTCCCCAAAGACTTAATTGTTTTTTATTGGGACTATTGGGTGAAAACGTGGTTTATTTTTCCGAAACATAAATACAAAAAGGCCAAAAAACTGCGAGAGAACGGCTATTCGGTAATTCTCAGTCCAACTTTATATGATTATACCCGGAATTTTCCGGATACCAAACTAACCGTAAAGAATGTTGTGGGCATGGCACGATATGGCTTAGAGATAGGTGCTATAGGACTAGCAACTTCTGTATGGGGAGATTTTTTAATGGAGAATTTGCGGGAGAATAATTATTTTGGGTATTTAGTCACTGCTGAAGCCGCCTGGTCCCCTTTACACTGGGATGAAGC
>CAYGYC010000131.1:10345-11390 GCA_964353755.1 uncultured archaeon
TTAAAAAGAATTTCGCCTTTCTTTTTTATGGCACGGATGATATAGAAATCATTGAAATCATTAAGAATCTGAATGTTTATAATGACCTTCATCCGGGTTACCCCCTCAAATTTTATAGCCATTTCCATCGCCATCCTTTCCCAGCACGAAAAATTAACCCGAAATGCAAAAAGCTCAACCTTATTCTTCAAAAAAATGAAAAGGTATTAAAAGCTCTTGAAAAAATCAAGCCAGCGATAAAGAAACACGTAGATAATTTAGATTATTTGGAATACGCCGCGAAACTTGGCATTTACCTTGCGGAAAAATACAATGTTACGCAAGAAATCCAATCCAAATTAAATACCGGGAATTACAATTCGAGAGAATTAATCGAAAAAGTTACCTATCTAAAGAATTTCCTTGAATCGTTGAAAAAGGATTATAAAGAACTGTGGTTAAGAGCCGCAAAACCCAATGGAGTAGAGACCATACTTGCAAAGTTTGATGCCTCGCTTTTATTCTATCAACAAAAAATTCAAGAAATTGAGCAGGGAATAACTTGGAAAGACCCATTTTTAAAATCAGAATTTATTATCGCCCCTCAAAAAGTCCAAATCGGAGAACCGATCTTTCTAAGAAGAACTTTCACCATTACGAAGCCGGTGAAGAGCTGTCATATTCAGGGATTGTGTGATATGGTCATGCACCTGTATCTGAATGGCGAAAAGCTCACCGAAATTGTTAGCAAGATGTCCTTGTCCGTAGAGCCCATAAAACAACGAATCCAATTAATTGATATCACGGATAAACTTAAGCCGGGAACGAATGTCATTGGTGCAGAATGTTATAACTATTTAATTTCGCGAGTGGCAGGGAATATCTATCTGGAAATCCATTACACAGATGGAGAAACAGAAATTATTGTCTCAAATTCCGATTGGAAAGCGAATCAGGTGAAAGAATCAAATTGGAATACTCTGGAATTCAATGATTCCCGCTGGATGCATGCCAAAAGTTTAGGTGCAGCTCCCAAAATTGGAGGCTATATAACTAGCCCCCATAT